>CBDUZY010000016.1:0-14467 GCA_965371825.1 uncultured bacterium | reverse complement strand
ACGCGTCCCATCCCGTGGCGGTCTCGATCACGCGGGTTCCAGGGGCGGACGACCATGAACTGAGTTCCGTATCCCCGGACCATCTGCGTCATCTGATTGCCGAAGCCCTGCACAAACGAGACGACCGTGATCGTCGAGCTGACCGCGATGATGATCCCGAGCGTCGTGAGGATCGATCTGCCCTTGTTTGCCCAAATCTGTACCAATGCAGTGGCGATGTTCCGGCCGGTTCGGGCGAACATTCCCAGCACGGCGCTGAGTAGGCGGAACGGAAGATACAAAAGGCGTCGGATCATAATGCCACAGCCGGAACAGACTTCGTGTCGCGACTACGCGTTGCCGTAGACTGTTGGTTGCGCTCGTCGGAGGCGATCTGCCCGTCCAAGAGTCTGATCACGCGGCGGCAACGGGCGGCGATGGACTCTTCGTGCGTGACTACGATGATCGTCTGACCCTCGGCGTGGAGCGAGTCGAAGATGGTCATGATCTCCTCGCCGGTCTTGCTGTCGAGGTTACCCGTCGGCTCGTCGGCGAGAATGATATCCGGCTCCTGGGCAAGAGCTCTCGCGATAGCCACACGCTGCTTCTGTCCGCCGGAGAGTTGGTTCGGACGGTGCGTCGCCCGATCGGAGAGTCCGACCCGCTCCAGGGCGTTCATCGCCCGCTGTTTCTTCCTCGACATCTGGGCGTACATCAGCGGAAGTTGGACGTTCTTTAGCGCCGTCGTGCGGGGCAACAGCTCGAAGGTCTGAAAGACGAACCCGATTTGCCGGCCACGAATCCGGGCGAGACGCGACTGCGAGAGCTTGGAGACGTCCTTGCCACGGAGGTAGTATTTGCCACGGGTCGGGATGTCGAGGCACCCGAGGATGTTCATCATGGTGCTCTTGCCCGAGCCGCTGGGTCCCATTATCGCGACGTACTCGTTCTCCTCGATCTCGATAGAGACGCCCCGCAAGGCCCGAACGAGTTCCGTGCCCACTCGGTAGATCTTCTCGAGCTCGGCGAGCTGAATCAGGTGGTGGCCGTTTCCGTTTCCGTTCACGGTTTGGTACTCGCCGTTGCGGTTGGCTTCCGGTCCGCCGCGTTGCCCCCACGCTCATTGCCGTCCGGTTTGCCCGACTTCCCCTCTTTCTCTTCACCGTTGTGATCGCTGTCGGCGGCCCGCTTACCTTCGGTCGTCTCATCATTCTCTGCTAGCTGCTCGTCCTCGGCTTCATCCTTCTCACCGGTTTCCTCGGGTTTCTTCTTGTCCTTGTCGGCGAGGGCCACCTTCTTGCCGTCCTCGAGCTGATCGAGGCTCCGGTAGGGGCCGATGATCACCGTGTCGTCAATACCCACGCCGTCTCGGAGCTCAACGCGTTGCGTGTCGGCGATGCCCGGCACCACGAGCCGGACCCTGGCCTTCTCGTCCTCCATCACGTAGACGACCTTGATGTACTGGGCTTGGCGAGCACGCGCGGAGAGGTCGAGCCCCTCCTGCTTCTTGTCGAACTCCTCGACGATCGCCTCCGGCAGCTCCTTGCGCATCCGGTGCACGACCGCCTCGACCGGGACGAGAATCGCATCCGTCTCCTTGGCAACCTCGATCTCGATGTTTGCGGTCATGCCCGGTTTGATCCGCTCGTTGTGCGACTGGACCTCGAGCAGTGTCTCGAACGTCACGACGTCCCGTCCCAGCGGTTTGGTGCCCTTGGCTGCGACGCGTATGACCCGCGCCGGAATCGGGACATCCTGGTCGGCCTGCAAATACACGCGGGCGGCCTGTCCGGGTTTCACCAGCAGGACATCCACCTCGTCCACTCGGGCACGAACCTGCATCTGCGAGAGATCGCTTATCGTCATGATCACCGTGCCCGGGTTGTTCATCGTTCCGGTGACGACGACCTCGCCTTGCTTGGCGCTGAGCTTCGAGATGACACCGTCGATCGGCGAGCGGATGATCGTCCGGGTAAGGTCCTCGCGAATGCGCTTCAAGCCCGCCTCCGCCTGGATGAGCTCCTGTTGCCGCATATCCCAACCCGCCTTCGCCTTATCTCGCCGGGTGAGGTAGTCGCGCAGCTCGATGTCGGACGTGGCGTTTTTCTCCGACAGTCCGACTTGCCAGGCAAGATCCCGCTCAGCCTTCTCGAGATCGGCGTCCGCCTGGACGATCGCCGCCTCGATCTGACCAACCCTTGCTTGGCCCGACTCCACCTCCGCCCGAAGGAAACGGTCGTCGAGTCGGCAAAGCAGGTCGCCCTTCTTCACCCTGTCGCCTTCCTCGACCGGCATCTCCTCGATCTTGGCAACGATCTCCGAGCTGACCTCGACCTCCAGAAGCGCCTCGACGTCGGCCGGGGCCTGGACGAGACGTGTTATCTCGTCCCGTTCGGGCTTGGCGACGTCTACGGTCAGGGCGACCTCCGCCGCGACATGTAGGATCGGTTTGTCGGTCGATGCCTTTCGCAGACTGCCCAGCGCGAAAACACCTGCGCTGATCGCAGCGAGCACCAACAATGTCAGAAACGCCTTCATAACACCTTCTCCCGCATATTAATGCCGATGCCGTTGAAGCGGTCGGCTTGACATCCCAAGACCGTCGACAGAGGACTCGGCATCGGAGCGCGAATCTCCAACCGTCGATCTCCGGCTTATACTCCTCGCGGCACGTACTCCAGGGCGATACGAACGCCCAAAGCACCGAGACCCATCACACAGCAGATGAGGATCGCGGTTCGCTTGCTCAGTTGATGCGTCACCGCGAGTCCGATCGCGACGAGCACCCAGAACCAGATCCGAAACGGATCGATCGCCGCCAGAAAAGACGGCTTGTCCGGGGGAGCGAGCGCCGCCAGCGACGTATCCACTCGCGTCGTCTGGTAGTAGAGCAACATGCCCAGTCGCACCACGTACGCGGCGAGTTCGATAAACCCCGCGTAGACGCAGATCGACATCAGCGTGTGGTACTCCGGTTTGCGACCGGTCAGCGCCACAACCGCGTAGAGCATCGAGGCGATCAGCAGGTACGACGTCAACAGGTACACCGGCGAAGCGACGATTACGCCCAAGCGAGTCATGACCTTCTTGAACTCGCCCTCCTTGCGAATCGCCTCCAGCCGGTCGCTCATCTCAATCCGATCCACCAGGTCGGTTTGCGACTTCTCCAGTGCTGCGAGTCCCGTCTCGATGGCCCGGTCCACGTCCGTGTCGATCAGACCCGTCTGAACCTCGGCGTATCCGATCAGCGCCACCAGCCCGAGCAGCGTCACCAGGGCCCAGCCGTACGCCCCGGTGTCCTCGACGCGGGCAAACAGCGACCGCGGAGCGGCGAACACCATCAGGGCGTGTCTCACGCCAAGCGGTGTGTGGCAGTGATTCAGAGCGACTGGGTCCATGAACTCTCCCGCAACGACGACCTGGACTGCTTGCCCGAAACGTAGCGCGCACACGCTACAGGCCGATTGTACCTCCTATTCGATCACGTAGACCGTTTATTACCGTCGAAGTCGGTAACTTAAGGCAACGTTGACAACAAAAGACATCCACTGCGGGCGTAGCGCTTGGAGTCTGTGGGAACGGGTTTCCGGGCGGATGGTCGCGTGTGCCGCCGAGCCCCGCGGGCAGACCGCGGGCAGACCACTGACCGACCACTGACCGACCTAAGCCGTGAGATGCGGGCAACCAGTATTCCGCACTGCCGGCGAACACTCGTCAGTGGCGGGTATGCCTCGCAGCCCGAATGACCGCAGACTGGCACTATGTCACGAGCCGTGTACACTCGGATTTCAAGCGATCAATGGCCGATCCGGACCGAGCGACGGCGACTTCGCCTAGACGCTTCGAGGCCTTTCGCCCGATTGTTCCTATGCGGGCTGCGTTGTCCCAAATTGGAGTTGCCTGGACCTCGACAGCACCGGACGACCAACGAGTAAGGAGCCCACATTGAACACCCTTGTTGCCACTGGACCTGCTTGGAGACGATGGGCGCCCTCGCTTCTGGTAATCGGCGTCGCCGCATCGTGGATGTCGATCGCTCACACGGTATCCGCACAGGACTCTCAGGCTTCGCCACCCGCCACCGAGCAGCCCACTCCGGAGGACCAAACAGAAGCGCCCACAGAGCCGATCGAAAGTGAACAGGTCCCCTCCGACGACCCGGAGACCCAAACCTCTGAGGCGCCAGCCGTCGAGGGATCCGCTGCGCCAGTCGAAACGACCTCGGCGCCGCCGGTCGTCACATCACACGAACCGAAGAACCCCCTCACGTACGGACTGTGGGTCCTCGCCCCGGCATTCGTCGCCATTCTCCTGGCCATTTTCACCAGGCAGGTCGTACCGGCACTTGTGGCCGGCGTGATCGTTGGCTCGTTCATGATGGTTCCGTGCCTTTCCAGCGGCGAAGCATTCGCCGATGCGAACTCCGTCATCGCCGGTGTCCGCCTGGCCGCTGAGACGTACCTCCTCGGCGAGATCGTCGACCCGGACGCCGATTTCGGACACGCCAAGATCATCATGTTCACGCTGATCATAGGCTTTACGGTCGGCGTAATCGCCCGCAACGGCGGAACCGCCGGGATGGTCCGGCTCGTGGCGGGCAAGACCGAGTCCCGTCGTCGTGGGGCCCTGACCGCGTGGCTAGCCGGTCTCGTCGTCTTCTTCGACGACTACGCCAACACGATGATAGTCGGCCCGACGATGGGGCCCGTGTTCGACCGTCTAAAGCTCTCGCGGGCGAAGCTCGCTTACATCGTGGACTCGACGGCTGCCCCCGTCGCCTCGATCGCCATCATCGGCACGTGGGTCGGCGCGGAGATCAGCTACATCGACGACGGTTTGAAGCAGCTCGCCGCGACCGGTACGCCGCAGTTCCTCGACGGCGTAAACGGGATGAGTGCGTTCATAAGCAGTTTGGCTTACCGGTTTTATCCGATCCTGGCACTCGTGCTCGTCTTCTTCGTCTGCCTCACCGGGCGCGACTTCGGCCCCATGAAGCGATCCGAACGCAAGAGAATGAGCGAGACCGAACCGGAATCCGCGGCCCCGCTAGCGGGATCGATATCATCCCACGGAACGGGAGGTGCCGTGGTCGGCGAGCCCGCCGCTCGATGGTGGCTCGGAGTGGTTCCCATCCTCGTACTAGTCGGGATGACGATTGCTGTTCTCGCGGTCGGCGGGTACAGAGGCACCGCGCCCGAAGAGCTGGCTGGAGAGGTGTGGTGGAGTCAGGGTGCGACAATCGTCGGGAACGCCGACTCATACGTCGCGATTCTCTACGGGGCGATCATCTCCGCGTTCGTAGCGATCCTGCTGACCCTCCTGGCGCGGGCCTGTCCCACGAAGGACGCCGTGGACGCCGGTCTGCAAGGTATGGCCAGGATGTTTCCCGCGATCGTCATCCTCATCCTGGCCTGGGCACTCTCGCAGGTGTCCCAGGACCTGAAGCTCGGTGAGGTCGCCAAGGGTTACCTGGAGGCCAGCAACTTCTCGGTGGCCTATGTCCCGCTGGCCGTATTCATTTCCTCGGCGCTGATCTCCTTCGCCACGGGAACGTCGTGGGCCACGATGGGCATCCTATGTCCGGTTACGGTGACCATCACGGCGGGGATGGTCGGCGATCTCCCGGCCGACCAGGCTCTCGTTATCTTCTACGCAGCGGTCGGAAGCGTACTCGCGGGTTCGATCTTCGGGGACCATTGCTCACCGATCAGTGACACGACCGTACTGTCGTCCATCGCCTCGGGATGCCCACACGAGGAGCACGTTTGGACGCAAATACCTTATGCGTTCGTCACGGCGATCGTCGCCATCGCCGCGAGCGAGATTGTCTGCGATATGTACGACCAGCCCTGGTACTTGGGCCTCGCCGCCGGTACGGTCGTGCTCTTTTTGATCGTGCTGGTCTTCGGGCGCTCGGCCGGACCTCGCCCCGACCTCGCCACTACCTGACGCCACCAGCAAGTGTGCCACCGCTCTTGAGCAATGACATAACGATGTCACCAGGGCGTACACTCTCGCACACGCACTTGCAGCATCCGGTTTGGCTCAGTGACTGACGCTCGCGTACGCAAGCTGGTAGGAGCGGATATCGGCCAGATCCACGTCGCCGTCGGCGTCGTAGTCATACGGATCGCATCCCGCGCCGGCAGCGTCCGCCGGACCGGCGACACAGTCTGAGAAGGAGGCGGTCGCCACAAGCTCGGTCCTGATGAATTGCGATGGGGTCTCTGCGCCTTGGCGTGAAAACACCCACCCGAATATCGAGACAGCGATCAAAACGACAGCCGCAACCGCCACCCGGCGCATGGCGAAGATCCTCGAGTGGGCCGGAGGTGAATCAGGCGCGTGCCGGAGGAGCGCATGGGCGTCGACGCTCGTCGTCCGAAACACACCGGCGCTATCCGCCGCCCGCAGCTCCTTCAAGGCCTGCTCCACGGGATCTAGTTGTTCACGCTGGTCCGTCATCGATCTCAACCGCTAAGTGCGATCTCCTTCCAGGTCAGGCGGACACACCGCCCTCACCCTATCGGTCGCCCGCAGACCGCCCGGGCGCGACGCCGACGCCGGTTTTTTGCTCCACACACTGCCTCAGGCGCTCTAGAACACGCTTCCAGCGGGAGCGCAAGGTGGACTCGCTCAAATCGAGGGCGGCGGCCGCGACGCGCCATTTCCTCTCCATGATGGCTTCCAACTGCTCCGCCAAGGTCCGATCATCCTCGCTCAACCCCGCGAAGCACTCTCGCAGCACCTCGATCAGCTCCATTCGCTCGAGCAGATCCGCCGGTTCTTCCACTGAGGATTCTATCGCCGCGACTTCCACGTCCTGCGTCTCGCCGGCCAGCTCCTCCGCCGGCCGGCTTCGTCGAAGTGCGCTCACCACCTGGTTCCGCGCGATCCTGACCAGATAGGCCTTCGGCGACCGAGGCTGGTTGTCCGGGTTACGTCTCACCGAGGTGACGAACCCGGTCCACGTGTTAGATGCGATCGTGTCCAGCCAATGCGGGTCCTTCGCGCACCGATCCTTGGTCACGCGGAAGATCGTGTAGCGCACCAGGCGATCGTACCGGTCGATGAGCTTGCGGAGAGCGGCCTCGTCTCCGCCGATGACGCCGGCGACCAGAAAGGAGTCGTTCGGGCCGGAGTCCGATCCCTTCGTCACTGGGGAATCCAAACCTCGATCCGTAGGCATGATGTCATTATCGAACACCAACGCTTGTGGTCAATTCGCGATGAAAAACGTGCCGGGCAGGCGGGTTGCGGCGGCGGCGGATTCAGGCGTTCTCGAACACCGTGAACCCCTTGGCGAGCAGGTCCTGAATGTCGATCATCCCGACGAGCCGATCCTCCTCGTCGACCACGGGCAACTCGTCGATGGCGTGCTCGCGTATCGGGATCAGTGCATCGTTCACCCTGGCATCCATGCCGATTCTCTTCGGCGACCGGGTCATGACCTCGGATACGGAACGTTCCGCCTGCGGTTGCGGAGTGCGGTAGAGGCGAAAGAAATCACCGAGCGTGACGATGCCGACCAGTTTGCCGGTTTTGTCGACGACGGCAGCCGCCCCGGCGCGCCGTGGTGCGGCCAGAATCGCCTCGTAGCAGGCGCCAAGGGTGGCGGTTTCCGGCACGCGCGGGCAGTCAGCGCCGGTCCGCATGATCTCCTTTGTCTTCATGAGATACCGCCCGAGCGCCCCGCCCGGGTGGTAGCTGGCATACTGCTCGGGCTTTACCGCCCGAAGCTCCATGACCGTAAGAGCCAGGGCATCGCCCAGAGCGAGCATGGCCGCTGTCGATGAGCTTGGAGCCAGGCCCAGCGGACATGCTTCGGGGGTCTGGCCTATATCGAGCACGAAATCGGCACTCTTCGCCGCCGGCGAGTCCGGCATCGCCGTCAGCAGGACGATCCGACAGCCAAGACCCGCCAACCTCGGCAGTAGCTCCACGAGCTCCGAGCCGCCGCTCTTACTGAGGGCGATCACGACGTCGTTCGAATGGATCATCCCGAGGTCGCCGTGAAGGGCCTCCACCGGGTGCAACGCGTACGACAGCGTGCCCGTGCTCGCCAGCGTGGACTGTATCTTCCCGCCGATCAGCCCGGCCTTTCCGATGCCGGTAACGCAGACACGACCCTTGCAGTGCAGGATCGCCTCGACCGCGCCGACGAACGCGTCGCCAATCCTCCCGAGTGCCTCACCGATCGCAGCCGCCTCGGCCTCGAGCACCGCCCGCCCGCGGCCTAAGATCGCCTCGCGGTCGCCGCGAACCCCGGACCGCGCGATACCCTTCGTTGTCTCAGTCGTATCCATGATGAGTGACGATTATCGGCGAGGCGTCAAGGAACCTCAACCCCACTACCGAGCTTGTCGGTATCCCGGTCGGGATCGCGCGGACGGATGCTCTCTGTGGCCTTCCGCGGCACGATCCTGATCATGTCGCGCTCGACGCCCGCCTTGACGAGCGCGGCGACGACGGCCTCGATCCGCGCTTTGGGCACGTTTGAGGCTACCCGCAAAACGACGCGCCTGGCCCGTTGGTCGGCCTTCTCAGCCCGTACCAGCGTCACAAGCTCGTCCTGGGTTATGGTCCGGCCGTCGTGCAACAAGCCGCCGGCCGGCGTCAAGGTAACGACGATTCCCGCTTGCTGGGCACTGCGGATCAAGAGCGTGCAAGCTGTTTTGACAGGCGGAATCTCGTCCGCATTGGCCCGCAGCCAGAGCAACTCGTTGTCGGCCGTGTGAAGCGAGGAAGGGGCGATAAGCGCGGAATCGAAGTCCACCACGCAGATGACCGTCCCGTCGAGATCCGCAGCGAACCGTCCGCCTTCCAGAGTCCGCGAGCCCGTGAGCACCCACTTCAGGTCAACCGGCGGCTTACCGCTCTTTACATCCAGGAGCCAGTCTCTGACGGTAGCGATGCGCTCGGCGTCCGCGTGCCGATAGCGCACGCGAATCTCGAGCTCCTCGCCCGTCGGTTCGATCCAGCGTTCGTGCTCTTCGTCGTAGCCAAGCGGCGACCCGGCATCGAGCCCAACCAATCCCAAGGCCTGGAAGATGTGCATGGGGCGGGCCGTCACCACGAAGATACTCTCGTGCTCGCGGGTCCTGGGGCTGCACGCTACGAGTTCGAGCGGACCCTCACGAAGAACGATGGTGGCATCCAACTCGACCGTTGCCTGCCGCCAGTCGATCCAAACGCCCGGCGCGAAGCGGCGGCGCGAAGAGTTGTCATGGGCCTCGCGCGGTTCCGACGGTGGTGGTTCGATAGCTGCCGCAGGCGCGACGGCTGCACATACGAGGGCGAGGGCGATCATCCGCGATACCGGAGATGGAGACAGGGCGCTTTGACTGCCAATGCACCTGCGAGGTGTCAGCCCCGCACGTCTCGCGCTGGTCATGGCGAACGAAATAGTTGCACCCCGCGGACGTCCCGCGCCGCGCCTACCCCCCTGAGAACGACGGAAACGCCAGTTCCTCCTGCTCGGTCTGGATGAGGATTTTCGGCTTGATGAGAATCAGCAGTGTTTGTTCATCCTTGACCATCGACCTGGAGGAGTAAATCCTCTTTAGGATCGGAATCTTCGAGAGAATAGGTACTCCGGCTTCGATCTCCGTCTCGCTGGCGAGCTTTTGCCCACCGATCAGCAGCGTGCCGCCGTCGGGCACGGTGACCGTGGTCTGAATTCGCTGGCTCGACAGCGTCGGCAGTTGTACGAACGCCGGGAGGGCCGCTCCGGCGCCGAACCCGCCTCCCGCCGTTCCGCCGCTGAACGGGATCGTCTGAAGATCGAGCAAACGTGTTACGCCGGGCCGAACGGTCATCGTGACGTACCGCTTGTCCGCGGTGATCGTCGCTTCGACGTCCAGAACCGCACCGGAGTCGATAACACCCACTTGGGGCGCTTGTGCGGCCGCCCCCTGGGCGACGACAGGCTGGAGAGTGGTCACGTAGTTCTGCTGGATGGTCACCGCCACCCAGGAGCGCTGTCCGTTGAAGAGCACGATCTGCGGGGCGGTCAGGACCGCCGTACGGGAATCCGCCTGTGTCGCACGGATCAGGAAGTCGACCTGGATGTTGTCGAGGAAGCTCCCGAAGAGGCTGAACGCGGGTGCGATCGCCTGCCCCGCGAAGCTACCGGGTATGTCACTACCGAGGTTGGAGATATCCGTGATGTTCGTCGAGCGGTTAATGATCGGTATAGGTGTGGTTTGGCTACCGCCGCCGCCCTGCATCTGCGGCACCAGGTACGCCTGGGTGTATGGCTGCGGCACCTGCCCCGCTCCGGGAGTCTGCAACAGCCCCACGCCCATGTTCGGAACCGCGGGCGTGAATCCCAACTGGGAGAACGTGCGCGGCAGCAACAGTGCGTTACCCAAAACAGGGTCGATCGTCGGGCCGCCCGCGCCGGGAATATAGTCGAATCCCGCGTTGCCACTGTTGAGCACGATGTCGATATCGATTCCCAGCTCCTCGAGGTAGTGGCTCGAGACGGTAATGAACCGGGCCTCTATGGCGATCTGAATCGCCCGTTGCTCGCGCAATTTCCCGAGCAGATCGGCGATCCGCCGCTGGGCCGACGAGTTCTGGGTAACGACAAGCTGGCCGTTGAACTCTTCGATCGTACCGACCATCCCCCCGCGATCGCGCCAACTCGTCGGGGCGACCGTCTCCTGAATCAAATCAATAAGCGTCTGAACACGACGCTCCCGCTGGGGATCCTCTTCCCCCTCATCGTCATCATCATCCCCCTCGGCCCAGGCTCGCACCCGCGTCGCCGCCGGCGTCATCGCGGAGAAACTTCGCTCGTTCGCTTCGCGCAGGTCCGTCATCGGCGAGTCTTTGAAGTTCGGGATCTCCATCAACAGGTCGCTGATGTCATACACCGCGGTAAACGTCTCCCGGTCGAGAGTCGCCCGCATCGCGATCCTGATCGTATCCTCCACCACCTCGAAACCGACACCGCCCGTCCCAGCACCCGCTTGCCCCAACACCTCCGTAAGAGCCCGCCTAAGCGAAATCTCGTTCGGTAGATTCAAATCGATCGCCACACGCGAATCCACCCCGCCCTGCTTCAGGTCGTTCCAGTTGACAATGATGTTGAGGCGGTGAGCGTCGACGAAGCGCTCGATGACCTCCTCGAACGGCTCTCGAACGAAGTCAACGGAAACGGGCTTATCCAGTGCGGCGAACAGCCCGCTACGGCCACGCCGCGCCCCCGGCAGACCCCGTTCCGGGCGGGTGATCAGCTCGGGCCAGTCGTCCGGGTAGAGCAACTCCTGGTGCCAGGGAATCTTGGCAATTTCGACTTCGATCAGCGCTCCACGTGATTGCTTGTAGAACTCGTCGCGCGCCTCCCGGCCCTTGCGGAACGCACGCAGGTCGTCAACATCCTCCGTCATCCACCGGGCCGGTTCGTACCGGGGATCGATGATCGTTACCTGCTTTAGCACCGTCAGGGCGGCATCCAGATCTCCGTCCTTGCGGTGCTGCACGGCTTGGCTCATGAGGGCATCGACCTGGCGCCGCCGATTCTCGGCGTCCTGCCGTTGGCGTTCCTCGCGCTGCTGCTCGATTTGCCTCTGGATTTCCGCCACCTTGCTTTGGTTATACGAGCGCTCCTCCACCGCCAGCCACTCGCCTAGGGCATCCGCCTCGGCACGCAGACCTTCGTACTTGGTGACCGGATCGGAAAACTGCCTGCCCGCCTCGACGATTTGACCGGCGCGGACCAGAAGCTGATTAGCCTCGCCGAACCTCTCGGCCTCCGCATGTCTGCGAATGGTTTGCTCGACGTCGCGGTATTCCGCGACCGTGCGCTGCCAGCGGATTCGATCCTCGCTCTTGATGCGCTCGATCAAAGACTCGGCCAGCGGGCCCGAGATGACCTCCTCGTGCAAGGCGACCTGCCTCAGACCGTCGATCGCCTCCGGATGGCCCGGTACGAGGTCGAGCGCTTCCTGGAAGAGCCGTTCGGCCTCGTTGTACCTACCCGCCCTTAGCATATCGCCCGCGTCGCGCGTCAGAGTACGGGCACGTGCCGAGTTGTCGGGTTTGGGGGCGACGGGCTGAACGGCGCTGTCGGCATCCGGGGCGTCTTCCGTTTCTTGCCCCGCCGGTTCTACTTGCGCTCCCTCGTCCTGCGCCAGCGCCGCACCGCGCTCCAGTTCCCTTTGGTGAGCGAGCGCCGCGTTACGAACGGCCTCCGGCGCGTACTCATTGGCGAGCACCGCGGAGAGAAGCGATCGAGCGCGATCGGCTTCACTTTCGGCGATGGCGGTCTCCGCGTCCTCGAGATCCCGCTGGGCCTTCTCGTACATTCGAAGCGCGACCTGCGTCCTGTTCAGAAAGTCGTCGCGCAGCGACTGCTGCTCGGCGGTAAGCTGATCGCGATCTATCCCGGTCAGCAGCTCCTGCGCAGTCAGATAGTCTCCCGCCTCGAACAGCTCGATCGCGCGGTTCAGCGATGCGACTTCGTCCTGGGCAACGGCAGGTGTCGACACAAGAAACGACACGGTGAGTGTCGAGAGAACGACTACACTTCTTAGTAACCTCAAGGTTGGCAACGGAAGTTCCTCCTACTTGGCTCTTAACCCAAGTCCAAGCTCGGCGGGGTCGAGTAGGTGGGATCGACGCACCCGCATCGAGGGCGAACACCACCACGCACACGCCGGTTATCAATCAGGACGGCTTGCATAGCACAACCGCGGCCAATGGCGCCTCAGGCCGCTGGAAAGCGGGATTCTAGGCGGCATCTTCGGACACCGCAACCCCGATTAGTCCGGCGGATCGCGCGTTGCCGCGAAAAGAAAGCGCCACCTTACGCATCCCTATCCGCGTTTCACGTTCACAGTCCGGCGGGCCACCGCGCCTGAGTGGCGGGGCGGACCGCACATTGCGTCTCTCAAAACCGGGCGCCGTCGAGATTCAACATCCCGAAGGCGGCCGCTTACTGGCCCGGCAGCACCTCGCGCGGCCCAGCCCCAACGGGTGCCGTCAGCTACTTGGAAGGTCTCCATACCCGACTCGCGGCGGCCCGCTTTCCCGGGTGGTTCTTGTCCGTCGGGACGAATCGTTCGTGCAGCACTCCCGCTGAATCCACCAACACCACCGAGCACTCGGTTCTCGGTGGGCCGAACCGGACGCCGGTTTTGCTGGTACCCTTTCTGCGTTCCCGGTAGGTGCGATTGAAGTCCGTATCGAGGATGGTCGCTCCAGCAGAGAACTCCACAAGCGCCATATCCACGTCGCCGGGGTTGAGGAGATCCGGGACGCGCACCCGCTCCTCCTTCCATACGCGGTCCCCGATCCCGAACTTCTTCCTCCGCCCCTGAACCCATTCACCGTCAAACCATCGATAGAACTCGATACCGATCTGCTCCTTCGAAGGCTCGTCGCTGATCACGAAGTAGAGCGAGGCCGGCTCGAACGTGATCGGGTCCGTGGGTTCCGACCACTCCCCGTACACGAGAACCTCGGTCGCGTCCCGCGGGTCGTCCAACTTCTCCGGTTCGCCGGCCAGTTGATTGACTATTCCGAAACGAACCCGGTATTGGTAAGTGCGGTCGTCCAGAAGGCTGCCGGCCGCGGCGTCGTGTGCCCAAACCTGTTGTTTGGGGAGCGGTTCGCGCCGGGCTGCCCGGTCGGGCGCCGCAGTCGGGTCCTGAACGCCTCCGCCAAAGGTCAATATTTTGCGGTTGATGTCTTTGGCAAGCTGATCAGCTCTTCTCATCAGGTCTTCGGCACGTCTTTTCTGCTGGGCGTTTGCATCCCGGCCGGCCCAAATCTCGTGGGCCATATTGTAGGCATTCATCGCGTCATTGAAGTTGTTCTCAGCGGGTCTTCTTACTCTCTTTGTGGCCTCATACAGGCGCTCCGCCTCCTTGAGATGCTGCTCAATCGGATCGTCCAGTACGCGCGCACCTGGCTGATCAACGCCTGCCGACGCTGTCCCACACCCGTAATAGTCCTCCGGATCGGCTGAGGGTGGTACGTTGGGGGAGAGGATGCTCTCGTCCTGTCGGAGGATCTCGTTGTAGGGCAGCAGGGTTGGGAAGCACCACTCCGTTCCGTTAGCTACCTCCGCCATCAACGGCCGCAGCATCTCGCGTTGAAGAAACGGGGCATCCAGGCTCCTGGTGAATCTCTCGAGATCCCGCAAATCTTCCGGTGGAACGCTCAGTCCGCCATCATCGTCGATCACTTCCGGCTCTGGTGTCGGAGGCATATCCGCCGCCGGCCAGGTTTCGACGTCCTCCCAGTCGTCTTCGGACCAACTCCCGTCCGAGTGGCGCGTACGTCTTTGGAGTTCCGGAGGCACAGTAACAATGTCTCCCCGCGCGGCACCGTACGCGTGCCGCTGTAGATCGGTCTGTCCCTTTACGTCGAACACGGCCGAGACCGTGGCCCAGTTCGCGGGAGTATGCTGATCCGACCCGCTGGGATTCGGAACTATTAAGGTGCTCCGGCCGGACGTAGCGACCGGTTTCCCCGG
>CBDUZY010000015.1:0-14593 GCA_965371825.1 uncultured bacterium | reverse complement strand
GCCGTCGATCAGACAATCGTTGACCGGCGTCAGATTCAGAATGATCGGGCCCACGTTCTCCTCGAACCCGGCCACTCTGATCAGGTACGTAGTGCCGGTGGCTGTCGCGAAAGTGAGCGCTGCGTTTAGCCCCACTCCGCTGTCGTCGTCGCAGGCACCCGCTATCTCGCTGCCGGTCGGCGGGCAGTCGTCGAACACGTTCAGCACCGTATCGTTCGACGGAGCAAGGGCACTTCCCGTGGTGCTGATGAACACAGCCCCATCGCAGACGGCTGTGTAAGAGAACCAGACGTCGTTGTTCGAGTCCGGCTGGCAGGTCGCTTCGCCATCATCCGGCCCCGTGCTGCTGTTATCGCTGAAGTTCTCTCCGACAACAGCCTCTACCGCCTGAGAGCACAGGTCATTGCACTCGGGGTCTACGTCTCCACTGCACACCCCGGCCGTGCAAGTGTCGAAACCAACATCTCCCCCTGTGCCGGTGCAAGCGTTTCCGTCGTTGCACAACGTCTCATCGGGAAGAACCGTCCAGGCGTTCGGATCGGTTAGTGACTCGCAGATCTCGCAGGTGTTCTCCGTGTTCAGCATACCCTCGAGGTAGCACACTTCGCCTATAAGGCAGCGGTCGGCATCAAGCGTATGGTCGCACTGATCTGTGGCGTCGTTGCAGGTGTCCGTGGTGCATGTCAGAAGGTCGGCACAATCGCGAGGATCGCCGTCGGTGCAGACGCCGGCGGTGCACCGTTCGCTCAGCGTGCAGAACAACGTGTCGTCGCAAGGTGTGCCGTCAGGAGTCGTGTTCGTAAGACATGCGCCGAGTCCGTTGCACGCGTCCGGGTCGTCACACTCGGTGTCCGTCCCGCTCCCGCACGGTGTTCCCGCATCGGCGATGTTGGTGATACACGATCCGCCGCCGTCACACAGGTCAGCGGGGTCGCATTCTGTATTCGTCGGGCTGCCGCACGTCGTCGTGGTCGGTTCGAAACGGGGAAGGCAAGTTCCGAGGCCGTCGCAGCTATCCGGATTGTCGCACTGCGAGTTCTCGGGATCACCGCATGGAGTGAACTCATCCTCGTTCGGATGCGAGACGCTTCCGTCGGCTCCGTCGCAAATGTCTTGAGTGCACGGGTTGCCGTCGCTGAGCGCGGTAAGCGCGCCGCCGACCGGGTTACAACAGAACTGGGCGTCGTCGTAGTTGTTCTCGTTCGAGCAAGTCCCGCCCGCGGTACACAGATCGGTCGTGCAGTCGTTGTCGTCGTTGCAGTCGGCCTGATCTTCGCACATGATCGTGATGAAGGCGGGAAAGTAGGTCTGCGGGAAAATCTTGACGTTGTTCTCATCCCCCATGAAGCTCCAATTCGACCCCTCGCGGAGTGCGATCGTGTACGTACCGGCCGCGTTGGACGGAATATCGAGCACCAGCGTTCCGCCGTACGTCGAGACGCCCGGATCGACCGTGGCCCCACTGTTCACAATGGCGAAGTACAGGAACCCTTCGGTCTCCAGGCCTACGTCCCTTGTCACCAAGGGCTCTTCGTTGAGGTGAACCCAATCATCTCGCGTGTTGTCGATGAACCCCGGATTGCAGAACCCTCCGATCCCGGGCGGGAAGAAGCACAGCGATCCGTAGGCGATCGCGGCGAAACACTCCCCGTGGTTAGCGCACGGCTCCTCGGCGACGACGAGCGTGCCGCCGCCCCCGCTTGAATAGCTCGCCTCCTCTATGCGGGCCTGCCAAGACCTCAACAAGTTGGGGTCCCAGTCCAAGAGGCGAAGTTCCAGGAAGACCCGTTGCCCTCCGCCCGCCAAACGAATCTCGTTGCCTAGGATCTCGTGAGTGCCGCTGGCGCTAACTGGGATTATCTGGAACTCCGCGCCACGTGCGTCCGTGCCAAGGATGCCGGCGAAACAAAGCCCGACCAGCCAAACTACGCAGGTTCTTCCTCTGCTCATAACTCCAACCTCCTGTATCATCCCGCCGTTTGCGCGGGACTTTTGACCCTCTTCGGTCCGCGCTGAGGCCCGTGTATTTGGCGCGCCGCGCTTCTTGCCGGTCCCACAGCGTTGGCCGCTCCCTCTCTCTTCGCGCAACCGAGGTCATCGCACGCCGCCTAGGCGTTGTCGACCGCGACAAACCAGCGGACACTGAGCGATGACGCGCGGAATGCGCGATCGGCGAACCGAGCGAAGGTTCATGAGTATTTGAACACACCTTCCCCCGGAGCCCACTCTGCGCGCGAACTCATTCCCGTATACTCGATTTCTCGGACTTTGTCCAGGCAAAAACGTCTCGCGACACGGAACCAACGACTTAGCGATAGTTCTCTAGTTCTTTTCGCCCCAGTCGTAGGGGAAACGAAACGTCATGACGATCTGACCAGGCCCCCGTCGCGGCACCGGACCGAACGATCGTTCGAGCTACGGGCTGTTCTTCCCCCTCCTCGCGCGAGGGAATAGTCGGTTGAAGCGCGGCCTCGGGGATGAGCTCCTTTGGGTAGTACACGCAGAAAAGTGAGAGCTGAAACAGTGAGGCTTGGCGTCTAATCGCACGGGCCTGGGCAGAGCGAACTTGCGCGGTATGAGCGACCTTTTACCGCGTCGACGGCGCCGGCGATGTCTATCACGTCCACGTTCCCGTTGGGAGTGCAGCCGAAAAGGTCCAGCGAGGGCACCGGGAGAGCCGACGGAACCTCCCGCACGCCATCGACCACCGCCGCGATATCGATGACATCAGCCTTTCCGTCCGGCGGTGTCGGCCCATCGCCGAGATACGACCCGGTGACGTCTCCCCATATGTCTGTGGTCCCTATCGTCGGCGCCGTAAGGACAGGCAGCCCGGGCAAGCCGCAGTCAGCCTGGAGCGAATAGGCGGTTCCAGGGACGATGTCGAAGCCGGTTACGTGGACGGTTCCACCCCACTGCGCCTCGGTCAGGAAAGCAGCCTCGGCGGGATCTTCGACGGGCATGGCGATGTTGTCATCGCCAGCCGGGGCGCCCACATATCGGGAGACTGCGCCCGGGCAACTCGGCGTTACGAGTATCGCGGTGGGGATCGAGGTTCCCGCCGGTTGAGGCGAGACGGCCAAGTACCTCGGCCCAACCGCGTTGACCGCGAGAGATTCGCAGCCGCACGTCTCGCTCGCCTCGTCGCATGCACCGGGGTCACTACACGGGCTTCCCGGACTGGCACATCCGAGTTCGGTATCGCACACCTCCAACCCGTTGCAGAACACACCGTCGGACACACAGACGCTATGATCGGGTTCGTGAACGCACCGACCGTCAGCGTCGCACGAGTCATCCGTACACTCGATGTCGTCGTCGCACTGGGCGTCGTAGACGCAATCCACCGGGAGGCTGACCTGCGCATACAGACCTATATCCGCCGCTCCGGGGTTCGCCCCGCCACCTGCAAGCCAGCCCGGCATCGGCGTGCCCGGTTGACCGAAGCGAGTCTTGTGGAACATCTCCTGGGGATTTCGTGCGGCCACAGTTCCGACGTACTCGGGCTCGTAGAAGCTGCCCCAGTTGAGCGTCGTTCCGTCGGTGCCGTGACACTCGATGCATGCGGGCGCAGGTCCCGCGGCGTAGTGTACTTCTCCCGCGGTCGCGTCACCGGTGAACTCGCCGGATACGGGATCGATGAAGGCGTCAACGTCGATGGCACCCGAGAGCACGAACGCGACCAGATCGGCGAGCTCGGCTTCCGCGAGAAGACCGCCGTAGTCGTGACCGTTGGGCACGCCTTCGCCACCACCGTTGTTCGGTGGCTCGGTCAGTAAGGTGAGCAGCTCATCGGCATCGAGCGAACTACCCGAGATCCCCGCGAATCCCGTTCTGTGGTCGCCCTCGCCGTATCCGCCGCCGACTCCCTTGTAGTCCCAGCCGTGACACTCCTTACATCGCCACGTATCTGCACCGGTGCGGGGATTGCTGTACTGGTCAGGGCGGAATTCCCAGAGCGGGTGATCAGTTTGCGGCGTCGGAGACGCGGTCTCCACCCACCATTTGTCGTAAAGTCGGCCGCCCTGGGTGAAGTCGCCGTCCGTCTCACACCCGTCGGGGATACCGTTACCGTTGGAGTCGCCGTGGGTGCCGCACAGGATGTCGTCGGTGTCATCCACGCCGTTGCCGTCGCAGTCCGCCGCGATCGGGTCGGGCTGACAGTCCATCGTCAGCGTCCCCGCCCCCGAGGAGTCGCCGTATCCACCGACGCGAATCAGGTACGAATCGCACGCCACCGTCGGGAACGGAAGGAAGGACCGTGTCGAGCACGAGTTGTCATTGCACGCGGTGGCCGAGGGCGACGTCGGGCAACCGCACCCATCATATACCGCGACCATCGTGTCGAAGTCGCTGTCACAGAGATCTGCAGCCGCGGTCCCAGTGCATGAGGCCGTGTAGCAGTACCAGATGTCCGAGGCGAGGGGCTCCACGAACGTGTCGCAGAGCTCCCACTCGTCCGGCCCGTCGGTAACCGCACCCGTCGTGTCGAACGTAACCGTGCCGTCTTCTATGGGGAAAAGATCGGCACACAAATCATTCGGCGGGCCCAACTCGACGCGGCAGTACTCGTCGCATCCGTCGCCCGCAACGGTGTTACCGTCCTCGCATTCTTCGCCGAGCTCCAGAACACCGTTACCGCAAACGCCGCCGCCGATGTTCGGTACGATCCGGTGGATGTCGCCATCGTGGCTCACGATAAAGAGTTCGCCTGCGCCGTTCTCGCCGAACGAGACGATGGATGTGATCGGGCCGCTGGGCGGCGTGAACTCGGCGGTGCGATTCTGCTCGTCTGTAATTGTGCCATCCACATAACGAAACGAGCGAATCTCCCCGGAACATCGGTCTGCGTAGAAATACGTTCCCAGGAGTTGAGGCAGGGCACACCCACGGTACACATATCCGCCGACGATCGCGCATTCCGAGCCCGACCGTAGGTGTTCGAGCACGGGCTGTACAAGCGACGAATCGTCACAGTCGCAGCCGGAGAGTTCCGTGCACGTCGATCCTTCTGTGCAGCGCCAACCGTAGTTTTCGCCGCCTCCGCTGCCGGCGTTCTGGATATTCACCTCGTCGACCTGTTCCTGGCCGACATCGGCGATGTAGAGATCACCGGTCTGCCGGTCGAAGCTGAAGGCGGACGGATGGCGCAGGCCCAACGCCCAGATCTCGTCCAGCGGCAGCGCCGCCAAGGTGAAGGGATTGGATTCCGGAGTGAATTCAGGCGGCTCGTCAACGGCGAGGCGCAACATCTTGCCGAGAAGAGACCCCGTGTCCTGGGCGCGGTTGAACGGATCGTAGTCTCCGCCGCCATCCCCCATGCCGACGTAAAGGAACCCGTCCGGGCCGAACTGAAGATGTCCACCGTTGTGTGTCGCCAGATCCTGCGGAACCGTTTTGAGGATCAGTTCGCTATCGCCTAAGGCCGTGTTCGGATCGCTGGAGACGGTGTACCGCGCTACCACGGTGTCTCCACTAAGGTCCGTATAACTCACGAAGAAGTGGCCGATACCGTCGTACTCGGGGTGGAAAGCGAGGCCGAGCAATCCTCTTTCGTCGCCAACGCTCAGTCTTTCGGAAACATCCAGGAAGGGCGTCGGGAGGAGCGTGGTTCCGGAGAGAATGCGGATTCGGCCCGGCTGTTCGACGATGAACAGTCGCAACGGGTCACCCGGCGGCGCGGTGACGTACACGGGCCGGTCCAAACCCTCCGCCACGCGAACCGTTGACAGCACGAAGACCTCGCACTCGTCCGGGATGCCGTCATCATCGCAGTCCGCACTGATGCCGTCTTGAATGTCTATAGGGTCGGGGATCCCGTTGTTGTTGCAGTCCGCCTCGCTCGTGATCGGCCCGACCGTCGCCGCCGGTACCGCCTCCGGCGTGCCCGGGCGGAACAGCTCCAACCATACCTGCGTCGTGTGGGGTTGGCGGTTGTTGTCGAACCGGAAGTTGTAGAGCGTGCCCCACCGCAAAGCGTTGGCGTTCTGGTCTTCGCTATACGGCGTCGTGGACCAGGTGAGCAACCCATCGGCAATTGTCACGGTCCAGTCGTCGGTGCCGTATGGCTCTCCGCTGTGGTGATGAATGTCGTGGAAGCCGATGTTGTCGACGTAGCTCGTGGGGTCGATCGGCACGGAGAACGCTCTCCCGGAGCGATGCGAGTTGAGGTTCTGGACGGCGTATTCATAGTGCCAACGACCGCCGCCGAGCTCGGAGGCCTTGGCGGCCACTATGAACAGCCCGTCGTCCGGAATCTGGACATCCGTCTCCGTCACATAGGGGTCGCTGTCACGCCACGCGCGGATTCCCGGCTTCTCTCGTCGAGTCAGTTCCGTCGGGGTGAGCTTCCATCGGTCACCCGCCCAGTCCACGTCCACCGGGCGGTACGATACGCTGTTGTTCTGGTTCCCCGCGGCTGCTTCGTCGGCCGCGATGTACTGCCCCTCGATGAAGTACTGCCCACCGCCGTCCCGCGCCGGGTCGAGGTCCGCTTCCCGTACTTGAAGTCTACGATCGACGATGCCCGACCACGACGGATTCGCGGATGGGTAGTTGAAGAAGCCCGTGTGGGCGTTGATCTGCCATTTCGGTCCCATGTTGTACTGGTCGCCGTTCAGGCCCGCTGAGTAGGGATCGGAGCAATGCACGCCGAGGCTACTTCCGTCGGTCGGCTGACATGTGCTGAAGCACACTCCTTGCGACAGGGCGAAGAACCCGTGCTTGATCCAGGCCATTCCGATCTGCTCGAATCGCCCATCCTTGAGGCGGAAAGCGTTCTGGGCGATAACCGGGTGTTCGTTGGTGCTCGCGATCCAGTCGGCCTCTTCGTCGCCGATGTTGCACGCCACGGTTCCGACGGCGAACGCCGCCACCCCACCACTGCTTCCGTAGTTCGCCACCTGGTAGAGCTTGGCAACCATTATGTCGGGGCCGACTCCGCTGTGGGCCGGGGCCGCGGCTTCGGCAACGGACTCGTCGACTGGAGCCGCCTCACTCGAAACCGACCGGGAAATCGGTCCCACGGTTACAGCAGCGAAGGTCCTTCCGACGGTTGCTCCCGCGGCCTGAGGGATCCCGTGTGCGTTTGCCCACGTTGGGGCTATCGCGAGCTGTCCCACCACGCGAAGCTCTCCCTCGGCCGGCCGGTACTCCGTAATCGCGGACGAGATGGCGAAGACCTCGACGCCATCACCCCCGCCATCGACCGTTCTCGACAGATTATCGAGCACGGTCCATCGGCCGTCGCCGTACACTAATGCGAGGTTCCCGATCGCCATTCGTCCCGCTGCACGGTGCAGAAGCAGAGCACCACGCGTGTGCAGAGAGCCGGCGATGACGTGTGACAGTCCTCCATGCCCGATCACGACCTGGAGCGTCGAGGACGACTCGATCGCGGCGAAGTAGGAGTGTCGCTGGGGAGCGACGGCCGAATCTGATGGTGCTCGTGAGGTCAGAGACCACCCGAGGGCTTCCAGGACTTCCGGATCGAACTCGAATAGGATCCGCCCGCCGGTCGCCACGCGGGTGTGCGCGGCGTCGCCGGATGCGAGGGCTGCCACTTGGGACGGATCTGCCGCGGCACGCCCCAAGCAGGCCAGTAGGACGGCAGCACCGGCGCGTCCGAATCGCAGGAAAGGCCGCGCATTTGGCGACATCGCTGTCACCTCCCCTCAGACGGAACTCGTCATTTCCCCGTCCAACCCGTTTGGCGTCAGTCCTCCCGGTTTGACGGGGCCCAGAACACGTGCTGCCTCGCGGAGCAGACCCGAGGCTGAGGTTGATCGTCGTGTCTGCCCGCGCGGTTCCGCGAGTGGGGCCGCCTGAACTCGGCCTGCGCGCGGCCGTGCTTGGCGAACCCGGAAACTGGCGTCAGCTGCGTCTTGCGAATGAGGCCGTCGTGATTCGACGGGGCGGCCCGCCCCGATTGTCGGCCGATGTCGGCACTCGCCACGCAACGTGCTGCTCTTCAGCATACAGGTGATTCCCAATGTTCGCAAGGGAAAACACGCGTTCGCCGTTTCGCGTCGTGCGACCGGGATGCGGTGGTCAGCCGGGGGAGCGGGGAGGCGTTTGAAGCGGTTCGCCAAAATGTCACGACGATGCCGCGTAAGCTGACGTTTCCACGTCGGTTCTGGTAAGTTCAGGGCGGGCCGGTTCTGCCGCTGACCCGGAGTGGGCGATAAACGACAACGCTGCGGAGCTGTAGTCCGAGTCGGTCCCGCTCGATCCGGTGTGATTACTCGGCGCGACCGACTATTCGAGCCGAGGCCACGCCGCCGTCATGGGTGCCACAGCCCGCGCATCCTGCAAACTCGCCGCCTTGTTAAGTGCTAGTGGAATAAAGTGGCCTGGTGTGACTGAAATGGGGATGTCGGGACGTAAATCCGCAAGAACATTGAAAAAGATGTTGACCCGTTTGTGACGTTTTGGTAATATCGGCCTCATCTGAGCAGCGCATCGGGGACACCGTTCAAGCCCAAAGGAGTCTGCTCAAAAGGAGAGGGCGTTACGACGAGGGGGTGCTGGGAACTTTGTTTTTGGCGTGTCGTGCGACGTATCTTGTTCTGTTCGAGTCGGTTTGGCAACGAACGTTGCGGGAGGGGATGATCCCGCCACGTGGTCTAGCGAGTTCTAAAAGGTAAGGCCCGCCGCTTCTGCGGAAGAGTATGCGCGGCTTCTTGAAGCTGTGCGCGGCGGGACGGTAGGACGTGACGCTTGCAGGAGTGGGGCGTTGGACTAGAGCATGTCACGGAGGCGAACTGAAGAATCTGAAACGTAAGGGAGCGACGGCGGGGGGAGTTGCGCCCATGTGGCGGGCTCCTTGGTTCGACCGTGGTTGCTACGGGCGAAATGTAAGGTTTCCTGACTACTTCCGTTGTGTGACGGGAGAGTTCCCATGGGTGGAGGTAAAGAGCTATGAAGGAACGTCTGAGGGTAGGTAAGTGGCGCCCGTTTCTGGGCGTGCTCGGTGTCGGCCTGGTGGCCTTCTGTGTAAGCATCGAGCTGGAAGGCGCACCGCCGCGGACGGCCGACGGCGACAAGGATGGGGTGCGGGCGACCAGTAGCGAGCGCCTCTCGGAGTCGATCTCCGTGAGCACGACTGTGAACGCCAAGAGGCAGCTTGCGCTAGCGAAGGCCGGAAAGATACCGGCACGCGGGTGGCCCATCTTCGATACGATCGTCGTCGACTATCGCGACGATGAAGCCACAAGGCTCCGGGAGGCAGGCCTGCTTGAAGGGCCCTTCCCGCTGAAGTCCCAGATGCGGAATGTGACGGCATCGGTGGCCGAGGCCCTGGCGTGTCCCGACACACACCCGGCTTGCTGCGAGGGCGGCGGGTGCACGTTCGACATCGAGTGCGACGACGGCGATCCGTGTACGGATGATGTGTGCGATATCGATCCCGGCCAGGGTGCCTGCAGCGGAGCGTGCGCGCACGACCCCGTGCTCGTGGGTCAGCCCGGCGGTTGCGAAGACGGACTCTTCTGCAACGGCGTAGAGTTCTGTAACGAGAGCGGTAATTGCGTTGCCGGGATTCCCGCGTCCTGTTGTCAGGACGTAGACGACGAATATGACGAGTACTGCTCCGAGGAGATGGGTCAGTGCGGCGAGGATGCCCCGATTCCAGGACGGCTCTGTATTGACACCTTGGATTGCGGCGGCACCGAGTGCGTCCATTGCCGGCCGGTGTGCACGCAGCGCAGGTGCAGCGATGATTCGGACGATCCTGGGATAACTTGCACCGACGATGGTCCGTGCACGAACGGTCACTGCCTTACCGAGAACGAAATGTGCAGTGACGGTCTGAGCTGCAACGGCGAGGAGACCTGCAACCTGGGGACCGGCGAGTGTGAGCCCGGCGATACTCCGTGTGGTTTCGGTGCCGACTGCGCCGAGCTTAGGTGCTCGGGTATCCGCGGGGATATATGTAACAATGACCAGGACTGCGACGCCCCGCGGGTATGCACAGAGGTGGGACCGCACTGTCTGTTCGGTCGCTGCTGCCACCTGGACCCGGACTTCGTGGACACCTCTTGTGAGGACGGGTCTTGTTGCTTCAAGGATATCGAGGACTGCCTCGCAGCGGACATGTTGTTCTACTCGGGCGACGGCGGACAGGAGAGCGGATTTTCCAACACCTGCGGTGGCACGCCGCCGTCAGACCTGGCCGAGCCGCTAGGGTGTCCGAAGTACTCGAGCGGTCTCGTTCACACGACGATCGATCTGCCGGTACATCCGGTCCAGGTCGGGCCGATCTCGATATCACCGGTGGCGGTTCCCACGCCGGAAGGCCCGGGTACGGTTCTCGAGCGACTCGGCGACGACTATGAGTTCGAGAACGGTTCCCACCTCGCTGCCACGGCGCTTCGTTTCGTCGGCGGTATGGTGGCTGCCGACCGCGTCTCGTTCGAGTTCTGGGATGAGCACGGTAACTTCATCGAGGACACGTTCTTCTCCATGACCACGGGGTTCGGTATTCAGGTGGTGAGGTTTGAGCCGCCGATCAACATCCCGCCCAAGGGGTACGTGTCCGCGAGGATTCAGACGCAGTTTTCTCCCAACGCCGCGTTCGTGTGGTTCTCGGCGGAGGGCACGCCGGACGAGGGCATCAACAACCTCGGCGAGCTGTTCGTCAATCAAGATATCCACGCGTCGAACTTCATGTCGCCTAACCCCGGCATGCTGGCGTTCGAGATCAACGGGCAGAAGATCGGACTGCCGACCGGCGGCTGCTGCCACGCGGTTTCGGGCACTTGCTCGAACGAGCTCGAGTGGATCTGCGACGCCGTGGGTACGTGCTCGGGCGGCACCTGCGACGGCAGCGTGAACGACGGCCTCGCATGCACGAGTAACGCGGACTGCCGGGGCAAGTTTGTGGAAGGGTCGCTCTGTGCAAGTTGCGCATACAGTGACGAGAATCCGGCGGGCGCGTGCCAGACCTGCCAAGGCGGCACGGCTGCTGGAGAATTGTGCGAGTCCGAGGCTGATTGTGACCAATACGACCCCGGGTCGAGCTGTCTGGCGGACGACAGCCTGTGCGGCGGAGCGACGTGCAGCAACAACGACGAGACCTCGTGTACCGTCGGCAACGACACCCCCTGCATCGCCCGGCCCAACGTCTGCAGCAACGCGGTTGAATCCTGCGTTCTGAGTTCCGACTGCCCGGCGGGCGGCGTCTGCGGCGGAGCGGGAACCTGCACCGCAGGATACTGCAAGAGTCTCGACCCCTGCGGCGTCGGGGCATGCTGCAGCGGAGACAGCAATGCGTTTGGTTCGCTCTGCGAGGATGAGCATACGGCCGTAACCTGCGAGGGACTCTGCGACATCGGCGACACGTTGACCTGCCTCGGTGGCATCAATGTCGGCGCCGCCTGCACGGGTGACGCCGACTGCGGTGAGTTCCTGGGTCTCGGAACAGACTGCGACCCCAACTGCTGCGAAACGTCGGTGCAAACGGGCTGGGATGACTGCGGGGATGTCATACCGTTCGTAATCCCGGCACTCACCGATGTTGACGACAAGATCGTGATCACGATGACGGGCGACAACTCCACAGCCACGAGCACGGAGTTGGAACCCGACACGTGCTTCGACCCCGTCAGCGACGTCGGGAGCGATCCGGGCTGGTGGGAAGGATTTACTCTCCTGGGTGATTGCACCCGACTGAGGGTTGACTTCTGCTGTTCGGACCCGACGCACTATCCCGGTTGGGTGTTCCTGGCGACGAGCTGCGACTGCTCGGAGACTATCGGTCGACGGATCGACCCGAACCGGCCGGATGAGCGCGACTACGCCCGTGGTCTTCCGTACTGTGACGGGGACAACCTATGGACCACTTTCGGGCTGTTGAAGGCGGGCGTTTACTACTATCCGGTCTACTCGGCACTCGAGGGTACGATCGGTCCTTACCAACTTCACTTCACGTTCGAGGCCTGTCCGACGGCGGCGTGCTGTGTGGACGATGTCTGCACGCCCGGGTTGCACCAGCTCGCATGCAACGACGCGGGCGGATTCTTCCTCGCTCCGCCGCAGGTGTACCCGGCGGTTCCGTTGTGCGCAGGCAATCCCTGTGGTGAGGGCTCCTGTTGCACCGGTCCGGGTGTGTGCGAGGACGACCTCATCGGCGACCCCGTACTTCCGGAGGACTGTACCGATGAAGGAGGCGGCGGTGCCTACATCGGAACCTACAAAGGTGGCGTGAGCTGCTTCGGCGGTGAGTGCGCTCTGGATACGAGGTTCTCATGCAGGCAGGTGCAAGACTGCGTTGATAAGGGTGCCGGCTGTCCGCCCTCGGGCGAGTGCTGCGTCGGCCGAAACCAGGGCGGGGCGCGAGCACTTGCTCAGGCGAACCCCTGCCCGGTCTGCGAATTCCAGGGGTCTAACAACTGCCAGATGTGGGACGACGGCGTCGGAAGCGCTATTTCAGACCTGAGTCTCGGCAGCGGCATTGTCACCGCCGACGACTTTATTCCTGTCGCCGGAGTGGACACGATCAGTGCCGTCTGCACGTGGGGTTGGTACACGACCACGGAACTCGGCAACCCCCAGCCTGACTGCGGTCCGGAGATCTCCGGTGACCACTTCCGCGTCCGGGTGATCAAGGACTCCGGGGGCGTGCCCGACATGACGCAGATCATCGGGGTATCCGAGACCACCACCATACGGGGTATCGTCCCGAACGCGGCGAGCTCGATCGCGTTTGATCCGCCGTTTCAGACCTACGCCTTCCAGATCACGCTCGATGAGCCTATCACCGGGTTGATCGCCGGCGACTGCTACTGGGTCGAGATCGCCAACAAGCTTGCCCCCGGTGACGAGTGTTTCTGGCAGCAGACGGCGCTTACGGCGCAGTCCGCGGATGGTAACGATCACGCCGCGGTGGGCTCCGACGCCGGTGGGTATCGTCCCGGTTCCGAGCAGGGCATCGACCTCGCCTTCTGCCTCGACAAGGAGTTCGATCCGGGTGGATGCGGAGAGTACGTGAGGAAGTGCTGCTCCTGCGACGGCGACTGCAGCTTCCAGAACCAGGTGGATTGCAGCGGGGCGATCTCCGAGTACGTCGGTGGCGACCTCGACGAGTTCGGCGAGCCGTACTCCTGTGTGGAGAGTTATCTCTGCCCGATTGACGGGACGCCGGTAAACGACGAGTGCGCGGGGATGATCCCGGTGTACGTCGGAACCCACGACTTCATCAGCTTCTGCGCGACCACTAGTGACCCGTCTGAGATCTGGGCGGACGAGTTCGCCTCCTTCGCGCCGATCGTGGCCGATGTCTGGCACGCGTTCGTGGCCCCGCAAGACGGACGGCTGCGTGTCGATCAATGTGCCAGCGGCAACGCCGGAACGGGCGCAGTGGACATGGTGCTCGGCGTTTACCACGACCCGTTTAATCCGACGGTCTGTCCGTGCCCCAACACTGAAGGACAGAACTGGATCCACAAGGCGGGCGGTGACGAAACTTGCGCCGCGGGCCAGCTTGTTGGTGGCCCGGCTTGGGTCGAATTCGACGCGTTGGAAGGTGAGTGCTACACGATCCGCAACGCCGCGTACGCCGGTCAGGGTAATGAGCGCGGCAAGGGCTTCTTCGACGTAAGTTGCGGACCGCCCATTTGTGGCGACAACGCCGCTCAGGCCCAGATAGGCGAGGCGTGCGACGGCGTCGACGATGCCAACTGCGGTGACGGCACCTGCAACCCGCCGGGTCATCTTGACGAGTGCCAGTGTGCCCCAGCGGTAGTGTGCGGCAACGATGTTGCCGAGGCTAACGAGGAGTGTGACGGCACTGATGACAGCGCCTGCGGACCGGCTTCGTGCCAGGAGGATTGCACATGCAACAGCCTCTGCGGCGACGACTTCGTGGCAGGGACGGAGGAGTGCGACGGCGACGACGACGACGCCTGCCCAACCCGATGTATTCCTGACGGCGAGCTGAACGAGTGCCAGTGTATGCCGAGGGTCTGCGGGAACGACTACGCTGATCCGAGTGAGGAGTGCGACGGTACGGACGATGCGTTGTGTCCCGGCGAGTGCCGTCCTCCGGGCGACGCCGCCGGCGAGTGCACGTGTAGTTGCGGCGTAGCGTTCGTGGCTCCTCCGACGCCGGAAACGCCCGGCGAGGATCCGTGGGGTTCGAGCGTCGACAAGAACCGCTATATCTCGATGGTGATTCCGACTGCGGCGGTCGCCGCGGGCGGCGGAGAGACGGCGATTCGAGTGAAGCTCGTGTCTCTGCACCATCCGGCCTCGCCCGAGTTCCCACCGGACTTCACGGGGCACGAAGGCTACTACCGCTACGTGAACTCGTTGAACGAGACGCACACGTGTCCCGATTCGCCGAACTACCCGGACACTTCGTTCCGATGTGCCGTACTGGGTTGTGAGCCGGAATACCGGGCGTGGGCCAAGGAACTCGGCGGCGAGGTCCTCCATGTGACCGGTGCCTCGGTCGTGCCCAGCTCGCAGTATGGTGCGGTTCAGTTGGACGCATCGTGCGAAGGCGGGGACGCGGCGACGTGTACGTTTGCTTCCGCTGGTGAGCTGACGATTACCACGGCTCAGTTCGGCGACGTCGATCCGCTTTCGGACGGTC
>CBDUZY010000014.1:0-14963 GCA_965371825.1 uncultured bacterium | reverse complement strand
GTCTACGCACTCGGCGGGCCCAAAGCCTACTCCTGGCGCGAGTTTTACGAGGCATGCCGCGCGGCTTTTCCAAACGCCAGACACGGTAAGCCGGTAGTATCGCTGCCGGTTCCGGTTGCCAAGATCGCAGCCACGCTGACAACCCCAGTAATGGCTCTCGCGGAAGCGGTGGCACCTCCGCTGGGGCTCTTTCGTTTCGACCGCGGGCAAGTGCAGATGTCACAGGAGAACAGCACTTGTGATCACACGCCGGCCGAGCGGACCTTCGGAATACGCATGAGGGATTTCGAGGAGGAGCTGGGCGCCTACGCCGACCGAGTTCCGTAGTGGCTGCAACCGCCGATAATGACGATAATCGATCGTAGAGAGGCTATGCCCGTAGCTTGGTCTTAAGCGCGGACCGGTTACTAAGGCGCTTTACACTTAGCCGATTCTGACAGCAGGAGAGCCCGATGGGAATGCACGATCTTATTCGTACACTGAAGACCAAAAACGCTTCGAAGATAGTCCTCGTTGTCTCGGACGGGCTGGGCGGGTTGGCGCGCGAACCCGGCGGGGGGACCGAACTCGAGACCGCCGCTACACCCAACATGGATCGTCTGGCCGCATCCAACGTGTGCGGGTTGATGACCCCTGTGGCGCCTGGGATCACGCCGGGTAGCGGACCGGGCCACCTGTCTCTGTTCGGCTACGATCCTCTCGAGTACGTGATCGGTCGCGGGGCGCTGGAGGCGTCGGGGATCGATTTCGAGCTGCAGCCGACGGACGTAGCCATCCGCGGAAACTTCTGCACGGTGGACGCGAACGGCGTTATCACCGATCGTCGGGCGGGTCGGATTCCCACGGACACCTGCGTCAAACTTGTCGAGAAATTGCGCGCCATCCGAATCGAGGGCGTGGAGATCTTCGTCGAGCCGGTTCGTGAGCATCGGCTCGCTCTCGTCTTCCGCGGGGATGGGCTGGAGGACGAGATTAACGATACCGATCCTCAGGTTACGGGCGTATTGCCGCTGGATCCGGTTGCCCGTGCCGAGGGATCGCGACGCATGGCCGAGGCAGCCGCTCAGTTCATCCATCAGGCGCGGGAGATACTCAAGAGCGAAAGCCCGGCGAACATGATCACGCTGAGGGGGTTCGCCCGCCGTCCGCCGCTGCCGTCCATGGAGGACGTGTACGGTCTTCGCTCGACGGCTATTGCCGTTTATCCAATGTATCGAGGGCTTGCTCGCCTCGTGGGGATGGAGGTCGTTTCAGCGGGCACGAACCTGGCGGAACAGATCGACACGTTAGGCAAGCACTGGGATTCGTCCGACTTCTTCTTCGTTCACTTCAAGTATACGGACAGCACCGGCGAGGACGGCGACTTCGACGGCAAGGTCAAGAGGATCGAGGAGCTGGACGCCCAGATTCCGCGAATCATGGAACTCGAGCCGGACGTGTTGATCGTCACCGGCGACCACAGTACGCCGGCTGCATTGAAGTCGCATAGCTGGCATCCGGTTCCGGTTCTTCTCGCGGCGAAGACGTGTCGACGTGACCGTGCCCAGAGCTTCGGCGAGACCGAATGCCTGATCGGCGGCCTCGGGCAGTTTGAGGCCAAGCACCTGCTTACGCTCGCCCTCGCTCACGCCCAGCGGCTGCAAAAGTACGGGGCATAGGTGGGGAGGTCGCCCGCGCGACGTGGGGCGATTTGGCCGGGGCGTGCTTCCCCCGCGACGGACGGCGCCGCCGTCAAGCGGCAGCGTCGACGCCCGAGCGCGGTTCTCCACACCATCCGGTACTTTGGGGTGATTTAGTGCCGGGAGCGGACCCAGGCTGCCAGGTTCATTCTCATCTCCGTTCCGAAGGGCCTTGCGGCGCCCGCCGGCACACTCTGGGCTCCATACCACGAGCGCATAGGCGGGCCGCAACCAAGGGCCGCCCATCCGTCTTGACAAGTATCGCCGACTGCAACATCTTACTATTCGACATGACTAGGCAACGTGGCGCCTAGCAGGAACAATCGCATCGGTTTACGGAGTCATGTCGCGACCAAGGGCTTCCTTTGACGGTTTCCCGGCGGACCGTTCTGGAAGCCGTGGTCGGTGACGACATCCAAACGGCGCCGGTCTTGCGCGGAACGGGTTTGGCTTCGGGTCTCAAGAAACGTCGAAGAGAAACACAGGCACGAATGCAAAGGAGAACAACAGCATGAAACGCAACCAGGAGCGGCATTGTTGGCACGCGACTGCCCCGCTACTTGCGGCAATCATCGTAATCATCGCGCTTGGAGTACCTCTTACACGGGCTGTGGCCCAAACCGCCACCAGCTATGCCCCCGTGGCAGTCAAGGAGGACTTCCAGAAAACGATGGCAAGAATGAAGGCGGCCAAGCCCGAAGTCATGGAAAAGCAGTTGGCCCTGCTTGCGGAGCGATACGACCTCAGTGACCGTCCCGCAAACGACGTGGCAATGTCAGGGGGCAAACCGATTCAAGAGGGCGTCCGGGTGAAGCTCCCTTCGGGAATGGTCTGGGACAAGCTCGCCCTGATGACGGCACATGATATTCGCGAGAAGGGGCTGTTCCCCAGAGGGTTCCTGCCACTTCCCCATCCGCACCATGCCGAAGGCGGCATGGTTTTCCCGCAGCATCACATCGACGAGATCAAGCGGCAGGAAGGCCGCGACCTGGCGCGCTTCGACTTGGATTACGACTTGCCCACCCACTTTCTACCCGAGTATCCCCCGCCGATCTACCTCACCACGAGGCTGGACCTGGGCGACGTGTCTCAGGGAAAGGTTGTCACGATCGACAACTACTACGAACTGTTCAACGGCATCCTCAACCCGAAACAGCTCGAGGGGCTTCGTCTGCTGGTCACGCCTTTCCCGCAACAACAGTTCAACCAGACAGAGGACCGCCGCTCCGTGCGTCCGCATCGCGGCGTGACCTGTCTTGATTGTCACGTGAACGGCCACACCAACGCCGCAACCCACTTGGTCGGCGACATTAGGCCACAAGAGTTTCGCCACGGCCTGGACACCCCGCCCCTCCGTGGGCTTAACATACAACGGTTGTTCGGTTCGCAACGGGCGTTGAAGACGGTTGAGGACTTCACCGAATTCGAGCAGCGGGCCGCCTATTTCGACGGCGATCCCGTAATCGCCACGAAGAAGGGTGTCAACATTCTCGACCGGGCAAGCCAGGTGCACTTTATGGCCGAGATGCAGGAGCTATTCGATTTTCCACCTGCTCCGAAGCTCGACATCTTCGGCAAGCTCGACGGAAGCAAGGCGACCGAAGCGGAGCTGCGGGGACAAGCGGTATTCTTCGGAAAGAGCCGCTGTGCGGAGTGCCATCCCGCACCGTACTACACCGACAATCTGATGCATAACCTCAAGACCGAAAGGTTCTTCATGCCCCAAATGGTCAACGGCAGGATGGCGGCTGTTGATGGGCCAATCAAGACCTTCCCGCTACGCGGCATCAAGGACTCTCCACCGTATCTTCACGATCGGCGGTTGCTGACGCTCGAGGACACGGTGGAATTCTTCAACCTGATTACCGAAGTGAAGCTGACTGAACAGGAGAAGAAGGACTTGGTAGCGTTCATGCGTTGCCTGTAACGGGAACGTCGGGTTCGCAGTTGGTGTTGCAGCTCGCGCCGCGCGGGGGCGGGGACGGGTAGTTTCCTCTGCCGACACGAGACCGCGATCAGAGCTGTGGGCGCAAGCCCACGGGCATCCGTGGACTCATGCCCGTTTGTCACCGGGCTCGCGCTCGGTGCTCTGACCTGGCGTCGCTTTAGGGAGCCTCGCCGAACATCACGACGAGGCTCTGGTCGACTCGCAGGTCGTTGATTACCTGGCGAAGCTCGCTGAAGTCGGCCGGTGATACTGTCTCGGCGTTCACCGTTACTTCGCGGGTGAAGCGGATCGTTTTGTCCTCGATGTCGACCGTTTGCGATGCCGATCCCCAAGTTCCACGAACCTCGGGCAGTGAGGCCGGTAGGATCCACGACTTCCAAGCCTTCGGAAGCACGATCTTGAGGTCGATATCCTCCCGGACGCGCCCGGTAAGTCGCACGTTCGTTCGTCGTTGCGAACGCCCCAAAGGCATTGGCACGTCGCCCAGGAATGCCGGACCGTCACCCAGGCGGAGTATGAACCGCTCGCCGGAGTGCTTCAGTTCGTCCTTGCTCGCTACGTTCGCGGTCACTCGAAGCACGTCGCTCGACAGCGTGCCGACCGAGTAGCCGGTGACCTCGAAACCGGTAAGGAGGCGATTCGTCAGGTCGCCAACCAGCTTCTTCTGGGCCTTGCCCGTGTCCAGCTTCTGTGGATCGTAGAACAAACCGGTCAGGTGAAACCGGAGCTCACCCGTGGCGTGGCCTTTCGCGTCGACGGTCAGCTTGCCCGCGATCCGCAGCTCGCTCGGCGTGGTCTCGCCGCGGGCGCGTACAAAAGTCTTGCGAAGTGTTCCGGACGCATCGGTGCTTAGCAGCAAGTGCCGTCCCCAATGGCCCGGATTCTCGAAGACCCCGTGCTCCGGGTGGACGTAGACCGGGCCGTCCGGGAGAGCTACCGTAACCACCACGCCCTCAAAGGCGGAGTCGACCGGAACCTGCTCATCCCAGGCCGTGGCATCAACCGCCACCGTCGGCGTCGCGTCAATTCCGAGAGAACGCAGGGTTGCCAAGTACAGTGCGGCCGCTTCGAGCGGGTTTCCATAGTTGGCTCGCAGCACTGCCGGGGCGTCCTTGCAAGTCAGTGATTGCATCGACTTGGACGACGTTATCAGATTGAACGAATCATGAAGCTTCTTCGCTATCTTGCGGACGCGCTGACCGGCCTGACCCTCATCCTCGACCGCCGATTCGGCGAACTTCTTGATGCTCTCGTCCGGCTGACCCGCGCGGTCCACGCGGTCGAGCATGGTGGCGACCCAGGTTGCGACACTAGGGCATGTGGTGAAGCGAAGTCGTCCGGATCGCTCTCGCCACGACGGGGACTGCGGCTCGTGTCGATCGCCGGACAGATTCGTGAACGTCCAGCGGTACGTCACCGCGCCGTTCGCGGACTGTTCGCTGGGGTTGCCGTCCCCCGGATTTGCTCGATCGAGCTTGTGCGAAAACGTGGTCCCTTGCGGTACGGTGACCGATACGACGCGCTCCACGGTCGGGTATTCGTCGTTCAGCCGCAGATCGGCCTCGATCCATGGTACGATCCCAGGCGGAGTCACGACCTCGTAATCCAGCTCGAGCACCGCGCCGGTCTCGATCCCGCTGAACGAGACAATCTGTTGTTGCCAATCCGCGTATTCGGGCCATCCCGCCACGTCGTCCGGACCGGCGATGTTGAACGAGTAATCCGGCACGGGCAGGATCGTCCCGTCGGACATGTGCGTCTTCGCCGCGTGGATAATCAGCTCGTCCCGTCCGTTGACAAAATCAATCCGCGGATCGCCGACCCGCCCGATCGGGCGCCGACTGAGCAGCTTGACCCATTGATGATCCCGGCGGTGGAGTGCGCCGTCCTTTTTCAACGTCCAACGCTGCTCCCAACTGAGGATGACGGCGTCCGCATCTGGAAACTGCGCGGCTCCGATACCGAGATCGGGTGCCGTTCCGCCCGTCGGTCCACCCACAGCCGGGGCGTGGCACGCAAGTGACGCACTCAGTGCCAAGGCCACGGCAGCCACAATAAGCCCAGTCGCGTTGCTATCTGCACGTTTGCCGTGTTTCACTGTGACCCTCCTTGCTCGATGGTCTGGATTTCACCGGCGTGCCTGGCCGGCTCACTCTCGCTGCCTCCGGTAGTGCAGACGATCCACTCGCTGCTCAGCTCTTTCATCGTGTCTATGGCTTTCTTGTAACCCTTGTAGTCCTTTGCCGGTACAACTCCGTTCTTGAGTCTCATCTCGAAACGGTAGGTTAGCTGGCCGTCACCGGGAATGGCCTCGAAGGAAAGTCCCGCCGAGCCCGAGTCCAGTTCCTTGGAATCCGGTACGTGCGCGATCTTCCACCCAGCGGGGAGCTTTAGGGTCTCCTCGTATCGTACCATGCGCGTCGCCCAAAACCTGGTTCCGTACTTGCGCTCCTTGGTGTCTCCACTTTCGAGGAACGCCGCCCGAAAGAAGCTGTTTAGCGGATGACGCATCAGCGGCAGGCGGAACGCGTACATCCCGTTGCCGCCGCCGGCGTATCCTTCAGCCGTTACCTGCATGTCGACGAAGCCATCCCGCGAGTAATCGTAAGGGTTGACGAAATCGAGCTCTGAAATGCGGGCGTTGGGGGCGATGTTGAGCGCCTCCTCGAATGCCGCACGTCTCTCGACTTCGGCGGTGCCGTTCACCTTCCGTCGCAGACGGTTGTCCGCCGCCCCGTGCAGATCCATGGTGATCCGCGTCGACAGCGTGCCGTCGTCGCGAATCTCGCCCACACTCCGAACGCTTCGCATGTTGTACTCGGGCTCGTAATGGGGCGAGACCGTTTGGTCCTGTCCCTCCGGCGTTCCGTAGACCAGGCCCTGAAGGTCCTCGAAACTCGACCACACGTCCCGAAACAGCGGAACCCACGTCGGGTCAAGAACGGTGAAGCTCCCGTCCTTGTTGCGCATCACCGTGACCGTGTGATTGAACTGGTCCGCCGGGATCTCCTCGACCCGCGAGCCCGCCATCGTCAGTGCCGGGTAGACCTCGTGCCCGAGGACTCGGAGCATCGTTACCAGCATCCCGGCCTTGTCCTTGCACACTCCGCCGAGGTCGCGGAACGTGTTCCGGCTGTCGTGCAGCGTGTAACCCTCGCACGCCCCACCCTGCTTCGTGCCGTAATAGCGAACGTAGTCGGCTACCCAGTGCGTGCACGCGGCGATCTTCTCCTCATCGGTCTTCAGGTCGGCGGTGAGCTCGCGGACCTTCGCCCGTATCGCGTCGTCGGCATCGAACTGCGGCTCGTTGACCTCGTAGAACCAGCGGGATTTCTCCTCCCAGGTCCCCAGCGTGGCCATGACCAGCTTGGGAACGCAGTCGTCGAGGGCGACCATCCGCGGCTCGCGTTTGACCGCCGGGATGTCCTCCGCCATCCACGTATGCACGTGGTAGTCGTCGTCGAACCACAAGGATGACTTGATCGCTCCGTTGTAGACCTCGTACTGTACGGGCATGTCCTTGGGCATGTGCACGGAATACCGCTTCTTTATGATCGGATGGTTACCTTGGAAGAGCGTGACCTCGTACCAATGGCCGGCCATCGGGGGTATCAGTTCCGTCTCGCCTTCCCCGCCTGATCCGCCCGATGCCGCTCCACCGGCGGAGTCGTTCAAATAGGCGATGTTGAACCCGATCCTGCTGATGCGGACCTCGAGGGCGTCGCCGATTTCGAGGCGTGGAACCGACAGCACGTGTTGCTGGTTGCCCCAGTAGATCGCGTGTTGCGGCGCCGGTTGCGTTATGAGCGAAGAGAGGTCGACGTCTTCGAGAGAGCCGTCCTTGCGGTGGATCCGCACCGACTTGACCGTGATGCGGTACGTGTCCGCGTCGAACTCCCACCGGAGAACGGATTTCGACTTCACCCCGGCGTCGGTAAGGATCTTGATGACCTTGCAGCTTTGGGTCAGGGCCAGGCCGCTGTGCTGGACGAAGACGTCGGCCTCGTCCAAAACGAAGACGCGCGAGGCCTTGTCGTAGTCCTCGGCATCGCCGGCGTCTGCGATCATCTCCTTGATCTGCTCGTCGGTCGCAGGGCGCGGAGCGTCGCCCAGCGCCGTTCCCGTCAATCCGACAACTGCGCCGAGCAGCAGCAGGCATCCGTTCAACCTTCTGTCGCCTCTCATAACTAAGGTCCCTTTCATGTCTCGTGTGACGCCAATCGTCCCTCTGTTCGACCCGAGCCCGGCAACCAACGTCCGAGCGGATCTCGAATCCTTGCCTGATGGCCGCGGCGGGTGGCCCGCCTCCTTCGGAGGTGGGGAAGCCGATGATCGAGTCCCCTGCGAAGATGCATCGGCACGCCCTGAGCGCATGTCATCGTTTTCCGTAACGATCACAGGCCACATGGTATGCGACGTCAGGCTCGAGAGAAAGAGGGCGGACTTTGGGTGCGTATACTCGCCTCCCTCGCTCCAAGGAGCTCTCAACAGAGATAGCCTCCGAGCTATTCGGCGAACCGTCCCTGAACGTCAACGGCTGACACCTGAGTCGGTCAGCTTCCCGACGCACCGCGCGGAAGTGGCGTAGAGTGGAGCCCGGCAAGTGTGCCTGTACCGAATGGTGATGCGTCGGTGCCCGGCCGCAGGCTCACGCCGTGGTCGCTCCGATGTCCGAAAGATCTGGACCGCCCTCGTTCGTCGATGCGATCACATCTCGCGGTTGCACGCCTCGGCGAAGGGTTTGAGGTTGGACATCAGCGAGCGGAACTGCTCAGGGTCGAGAGATTGGGCGCCGTCGCTCCAGGCCTGGTCGGGATGGGTGTGGACTTCGACCAGCAAACCGTCGGCGCCGCACGCGATGGACGCGTTGCTCATGGGAGCGACGAGGTGGGCCCGGCCGGTTCCGTGTGATGGATCGACGATGATGGGCAGAGTCGAAACCCGTTTGACCTCGGGGACAACGGAAAGAGCCAGCGTGTTGCGGACGTACCGCTCGTGCGTGCGGATGCCGCGCTCGCAGAGGATCACCTGGTGATTGCCGGCGAGCATGATGTACTCGGCGGCCATGAGGAACTCGTTGAGTGTCGCACTCCAGCCGCGCTTGAGCAGGATCGGCTTACCCTTCCGCCCGACGGCGCCGAGCAGATGGTAGTGGTGCATGTGTCGCGAGCCGATCTGGAGCACATCGGCGTACTTGGCAACCATGTCTACGTGCTCGCAGCACATCACCTCGGTAACGACCGCGAGTCGGGTTTCTTCGGCGGCGAGGGCGAGAAGCTCGAGCCCCTGCTCGCCGTGTCCACGGAAGGAGTAGGGCGATGTGCGGGGCTTGAATGCTCCGCCGCGCAGACCGACCGCACCGGCCTCCTTCACCGCGGCCGCGATTTCGAGAAGTCGGCTCTTGCTCTCGACGCTGCAAGGCCCGGCAATGATCGCCAGCTTCCGTCCACCGACGGTGGCATTGGCACCCAGCGGCACTTCGGCGGTTTGATCGCCGGGTTTCCTGCCGGCGGCGAGGAAGGGTTCGACTTGATCGACGACGGCCTCGACCATCGGAGCACTTTCGAGAGCGGCGCGGTCGAACTCGCCGTTGGCGCCCAGAACTTCAACCGCTTTCAGCTCGGCACCGGGTATGACCCAGCCTTCCAGCCCCATTCGGTCAAGAAGCTTTACAATGTGATCGGTCTGCTCTTCGGAGCTCTTCGGGCTCATGATGACGATCATTAGCCGACTCCGTTCATTGTGACCGCAAACGGCGCGCGACCGGCCCGGTTCACGCCCGTGCTGCCCAAGATCCTACCGGCGAGGTCGGCCCAGCCGCGACAGTGACGACGCGACCGTGGCGCGCCCGCCAGGGAAACGCGACATCGCCCCCGGTCTCTTCGACAAATCAGGCCCGTGGCCGGTAGCGGGGGTTGCGATCGCGCGCCCCGGATTATGCCAAAGGGCCATGACTGAGCACAAAATGTAAGCACTATCCGTACGATTGTCAAGGTTAAACCCGACCTTGGTGTGCTGTGGCGCCGTCGTCGCCAGGCCCCGTAATCCGCCAAATCTTTGTTTTCAGGGTGCCGGCGACGCCTCACCGGAGGTGGAAGTAACCACTCCACTGGCGAGTCGATTGCCAAGAGCATCGAAAAAGAAGGTGCCGCTCGCGCCGCTGTACGGATCGGGGGCCGCGAGGGCGTCGCGAAGGGCGCGCCGACTCCGGGCCCCGGCTCGAATTCCCGTCGCCAGCAGGGCGGCTGCGTCATAGCCGAGAGCGGCGTGTTCATTTGCCGGTTCGTCAAATCGGTCGCGATATCGGCGGGCGAAGCCCGAGTCAATGTGGACGATTTCGGCGGCAACGTTGAAGATCCATGGAAACGGAATGGCGGTGATCGTCGGATCGTCGTTGCAGAGAGACACCAACGGGAAATGAAACTTGGCCGCGATCATCTCCGCGAGATGCGTGCCCTGCCGCTCGGTCGAACCGATGACGGCTATAACTTCCTCGTCAAGTACGAGATCCGTGAGCGCCCGAGTTCCTCTACCCCACGGGCCCCCGGCGTCGCGAACCAGTAGCTCAATCCGGGGCTCATCAGGGTGTTGGGCGGTGTCGGTTGTAAGGGCCATTCGGATTCCTCGAACCACAGCCTCGCCAGCGGCGTCGAGCGGTAGGAAACAGCCGATCCGAAACGCAGCCCCTTCATCATCGGGCGGTCTGACGGGCGTGCGCGGAATCGGGGGCGACTGGGCGAGCGCGCGGTAGGGGGTGCGGGGGGGGCGAGCCTCGGCTTTGACCGCGAAGTTAGCCTCCCGATAATCGAACCTGCCGTCACGAACGGTCGCGAGGAAGACGGGGCCGATGTCGTTAAGCGTGGCATCGAAGTCGATCGGTCCGGTGATGCCGTCATAGTGCTTATAGTCGAAGAGAGCGTCACGCACGCGGACCCGATTCAAACCGGCCTTTCGGATGGCTGCGATCAGGATGTTTGCACCGTCGTAAGCGTGGGCCGCGTAGGCCTCGGGTTCGCAATCGAAGCGCTCCTGAAAGGCCTGCTCGAAGGCTCGTAGTTTCGGGTCATCCCTTGTGGGATCGTACGTTGCCGCGGCCACGATCCCCTCGGCAGCCTCGCCCGCCATCTCGAGGAACGCGCGAGTCGCCAATCTGTCGCAACCGAAGATGCGCAGCGGCATTTCGCGCCTTCGAATTTCCTTGACAACGGCGGCTGTATCGGCGGCGTTACCCCAAAGAACGACAGCCTCGGCTTTCGTCTTCGAGATTCGGTCCAACTGCATGGTGAAGTCCCGATCGCCCGGGGCCCATCGCAACTCGACACGGAGTGGGTGTTTCAATCGCCGGGCGGCGTCGCGAAACTCGGCGATTCCGACGCGCCCGTAGCGGTTGTTTACGCGCAGAGCGACGACGCTCTGGATGTGGCACTCGTCAAAGACGTGATGAGCGAGGGCGTAGCATTGTTGACGGTCGTCGGCGATGCAGCGGATTACCCAAGGGAGGTTCGTCTCGGTCAACGTCGGATCGGTGTCACCCGTGTTGACCAAAACGGTCTTCGTCTTGAGTGCGACCCGAAGTGCGATGTGCGTGTTGGCTCCGTCGATCGAGCCGATGACCGCGAGGGCGTCGTCCTCATAGGTGAAGGCGGCCATCTCATTGGAGGTCGCTCCCCATAGGCCTGTATCGGGCCGGATTATCAGCTCGAATGGGATGCCCTGGTATCCGCCGCCAGCGTTGGCGTCGTCGAGGGCGATCCGTACGCCCTGGAGCATTTGCTCGCCCAGGTCGGAGTCGGGAGCGGATCCGACAGGTCCCATGAAACCGATGCGGACCGCGTCGGGGAGCGTCGCGGGCTCTTCGTCGCGCCCGGTGCCCTTGAACTCCGTAACAGTCTCGAAGAACCGAACGTACGGCTCGCGAAAGTCTCGATAGGGAACGACACTCTCCGGTGTCTTGCCGTACGGGGCGGGAGCGGACTCCTTGGGAGTGTCTTGGGCTACCTGTGAGCGTATGTCCGAGTCGATGTCTTGTGCATGGAGCAGTGGGCACGTTGTCGCGAGTGTGACCCCGGTCATAATCAGCCGGAGGCCCCAGGGGACGCGGCGACTCGCCGAATTGTGGTTGCGAAGGTTCATCTTGCAGACTCCCTCAAGGATCACGAAGGCGATTTCGACCCCGACAAAGAGCTCCATTTCGTCGAAGTGGAAAGCTTTCCGCGAGCCACACCCTTTTCGGTGGCCACCCAAATATCGTCGCCTTGAAAGTCGACACCCAGGATGTAGTTGTGCGGGAAGGTCGACTCGGTGGTGAGACGCTGAGGCGGACCGCCTTCCGGCTGCCATATGACGATTCCCTTGCCTGTCTCCGGGTCGCGGCGGTACGTCCACCAGTCCCGCCCGTTTATGGCGTTGAGGCCGTCATCGGTACCGATCCATCCGAACTGTCCGTGCGTCGCTACGAAGATGATGAAGTTGCTTATTAGCGGGCTGTCGTGGTCCAGGAAGTTCCGCCAGTTGCGTCCGTCGTAGCTGCTCAGTCCGAAGTAGGTTCCGATCCACACTCGTCCCGTGTCGTCCAGTGACACACCGGTAACGATATCGTGAACGAGGCCGTCGTCTCGGAAGAGGTCGATCTCGAACTCGCCATCCGGGTCCTTGTAGTCCTTCCAGCGATCGTGCCTCGGGTTGTACTCCAGCAGGCCTCCGCCCCAGACGCCTACATATATTTTCGTGCCGTCACCGGTGACCGAATAGCACCATATCTCGTGCATCGGAGTGTTGCTGTCGTCGTAGATGGACCAGCGCTTGTGTCTTATCTCGTACCGGCTCACCCCTGCCGCGGTCGAGGCCCACACTTCTCCGTTTTGGACAACCACGCCGTAAACTACGTCATTGGCAAGCCCACTGTCGAGTTGGGTGAAAGTATCGAACCTCCCGGCGGAGTACCGACTGAGACCTCCCATTGTCGCGATCCAGAGGTCGCCGGTGTCGCTGTCCCGGGCAATGGCAACGACGGCACGGTGTGCCAGGCCGTCCGCCGTGGTAAACGTCTTCCACTCTCCATTACGGAGCCAGGTGAGGCCCTTGTCCGTTCCGAACCAGACATCGTCACCGGCCACGTAGACGGCCAGGACCTTGTCGCTCGGCAAACCGTCTTGGATTCCGAAGACTTCCCAGTTGTCGTAGTGAGGAGGCGCCCCATATGTGGCGCCAAAGGCTCCGAGAACGAGCGACAGGGTGAAGATTCGCCGGTTCATCGCAAGCATCATGTCTCTCCGTCGCATCACAGGCTCTTGAGGTACTCGATCAGGTCGTTGAGCTGCTGTTTGTTCCAGTCGCTGGATACCCCGTGCTTGTCGTCCGGGTTGTGTTTCGTCCAGATCCCCTCAAGTGTGCCCGCCTGTCCCGCGTGCAGGTAGGGACCGGACTCGAAAATGTTTATGAGGTGACCGGTGTCGAACTCCGTATGGGTGTCACCCGGTATCTGTGTACCGACATCGAACTTGTGACCATCGGTGAACTTCGGTCCCAAGTGACAGAAGTCGCATCTATCCACGTCGCGCAGAGGCGTACCATCGTTCCTCGTCGTCCGCTCGAACACCGCTTTTCCCCGCCGCTGGGACGCGGTGAGCTTGCCGCTCGGCGAGCGGTATGGATTCACCACCGGCTTTATCGAGTGGATGTACTCAGTCAGTTCGACTACCTGAGTCGAGGTCAGCCAACCGGTCCGTACAATCCACTTGGCGGTGCGAGTCCCACACTGGGTGGCAATGTCCGGATTCTTGCCCGTCCACTTGAACGGCCCGGTTCCGACTACGTCGCGCATGTTACGGTTGTCAATGACGTTCTGTCCTATCCCGTCCGGTTCCAGATCGTATTGCAGTCCGTCGAAGCCTCCGTCCGGGTGACAGCTTACGCATGAGAACTGGCCCTGGAAAGTGCGGGCGGCGCTGTGGAAGAAACGCTCACCCCTGAGCAGCCTTCCGGGTGGTGCGGGACTTCCGAGCACGACGGTCCGCACCACGCGGTCCGTGGCAGTGTCGATCACTGAGATGGAATCATCAAGACGGTTGGCGACATAGAGCCATCTTCCGTCATGGCTAATAGCGAGCGCCCTCGGATCGGCGCCCACTGAGATCCGCGCGGTAACATAGCGGCGTGATAAGCCGAGGTCATCGGCCGGCCTCACCACCTCGCCGGCGTGAACCTCGTCGATGACTTTCCGAACTCTATGCAAGTCAACCGCGACAACCGCGTCCAGTCCGGCGCAGGTCATGTAGAACTTGTCATCGTTTGGTCCCATAGTGATACCAAATGGATCCGCATAGCTCTGACTGGGAAGGTCGACCAGCAACTGTATGGGTGGGCGACCACTGCCTGGTATCAGAACCGCGAACCCGTTGGTTACGACCCAGCCGCGGGCGACCTGAACCTCGGGGATCAGGTTCTTGGGCCTGCTGATTGCCACCACGGCCGACATTCCGTCGGACGCGAACGCGATCCAGCGACCCACGTTGGCATTCTCCAGGATGATTCGCTCAACCACTTGTGCGGTCTTGTCGTCAATGACGGTGATCTCGTTACGGCACGGCTCGTCCGGCGCGACGGGATTGGAAAGCAGGTTGGTCACGTATACACGCCCTTGCCCTGGCAATGACCGCAGAATCCCCGGACCGTTACCGGCTTCGAGCCTCTTGATTTCCGTACCGCTGTCGAGATCGAACACGGCCACCTGATCGAGAGAGTGGACGCCGGCAAACAGTTTACCTCCGTCGGATGAAACACTAATCCCTGTCGGGTCGCCTCGAAGTGGAAAGCGCCGTAGCGTGTCCAGTGAGTCCGCATCCAGCTCGATAATCTCCTGTCCTCGCCGGCAAGAGACGTAGAGACGCCGGCCGTCCGGGTGCGTACAGAGTGTGTAGGGGGACTCGCCCAGATGTGCGGCGGTGTCTATCCGTTCCGTCTCGAGATCGAAACGAATGAGGGTGTCGTTCTTCTCGCAGAGCACGAGGAGTTTATCACCGTGCGGTTCGACGTGAATGAACACGGGGCCGCATCGACCGTTTACCTCCGCAGATTCTGATGCACGGGATGGGACAGCCGACGTGGTGCCGACGGTGACAGCGGCAAGCAGGATTGTCCCGGCGGTCAAGACGGAGCTGCGCTGGGAGAATGCCCACAAAGTCGTCACTCCACGCTCCTTTTCGATCCCGCCCCTTGTCGCACGGTCAGTCGTCCGTCCGCTGGTACGCCCTTCACTTCCTGCCGGGAACCATCGGGCCAGGTGACCTCGAGCCGGTCGACGACGTCGTGGTTGCCCAAGCCGAAGTGAAGGCGAT
>CBDUZY010000013.1:0-15284 GCA_965371825.1 uncultured bacterium | reverse complement strand
ACCCTGCTCGCCAACAACCTCGCCAACGTCGACACAACCGGCTTCAAGCACGACATGGCCGTCGTCATGCAACGTCGTGTTGAAAGCCGTGAGTCCGCAGGCGGTCTGTCGTATGCCCATCCCGTTCTAGACGGACTATCCGGCGGCGTAAACGTGCGGCCAACGTACCATGCGCTCGTTCAGGGACCGATCGAACGCACCGGCAGACCGCTCGACATCGCGATCCGCGGTGAGGGTTTCTTTCCGGTCAGCGACGGCGAGGTAACCCGCTACACGCGAAACGGTGAGTTCGCGATCAACACGGCCGGCGAGTTGATCATGGCAAACGAGTCCGGACGGTGGCGCGTGCTCGATGAAGGCGGCGCTCCCATCGTGATCGACCTCGAGGGCGGTGAATTCACCGTGTCACAAAGTGGGGCGATCCGTCAGGGAAACGAGGTAATCGGCGTTCTCGGGTTGATGGCTAACGAAGACCCTCGCGCCTTACGCAAAATCGGCCAAAACCTGTTCGAGTCGACCGGCGGAGAGATGGTTCCCGCAGACGGCGCCTTCGTCCCCGGGTCACGCGAGAGTTCGACATTCAACGCCCTGGAGGGACTGGCCATGATGATCGAGGCGTCGCGGGCCTATCAGTTCAACGCCTCGATGATCCAGCTTCAGGACCAGGTGACCGGGCAGGCGGTCTCGACTCTGGGACGTCTTGCTTAGGAGTAACTGCGGATGGCAATAACGGCACTACACGCAGCCGCTTCGGGAATGCGGGCCCTCGACGAGAAGCTCAACGTCGTGGCTAACAACCTGGCGAACATAAACACACACGGGTTCAAGCGTTCTCGGGTCAACTTCGAGGACCTTCTGTACCAGGTCAAGCGTGAGCCGGGAGTGCTCAACGCCGAGGACGAGCCGATCCCGCACGGCATCCTCATCGGCACCGGCGTGAAGGTCTCGGGCACGCAGTTGAACTTCGAGGCCGGCACGGTCGATCCGACCGGCCGCCCGCTCGATTGGCAGATCGAGGGCGAAGGATTCTTCCAGGTAACGACCATCGAGGACGGCACGGAAACCACGGCCTACACGCGCGCGGGAAACTTCTCTCAAAACGCCGTGGGCAATATCGTCCTGGGCAACAGTGACGGTTCGGTACTGGAGCCGCCCATCGCCATCCCGACCGATGCGATCGAAATCTCCGTCGGGCGAAACGGCGAGGTCCACGTCCGCCAGCAGGGATCCAACACGCTCAACACGGTCGGGCAGATAGAGCTCAGCCGTTTCGTGAACCCCGAGGGACTCAAGCAGATCGGCCGGAACCTGTATCTCGAAACGGATGCCTCCGGTGCGCCGGTCACCGGCACGCCCCAAAGCGATGGACTCGGCGCGATCGCTCAAGGCAACCTCGAGATCAGCAACGTCGACCCGGTGCGCGAGCTCATCGACCTGATCACCACGCAGCGGTCGTTCGAGTTGAACAGTCAGTCGATTCAGAGCGCGGATGAGTCCTTGCGGATCGTCGCGAACTTGAGGCGGTTCTAGGCGAAACGGAGTCAAAAGGATCGGAGGGGTTTGAGATGAAAGACCGAACGAGATCGCGGCTGTGAGCTAAGCAGCCGACCGACGCAGGATGCAACGATGACACGCAAGGAGTGCGACAACAACTTTCCGACGGCGAGTGCCGGTCGGTCCGGCCCGACACCGGCGCCGCGTCACGACTGGATCCGCCGACTGATTGCCCTGACGGCTCTAGTCTTCGCGGCCTGTCCGACCGGGGCCCTCGGCGGCTCGGTGCGCATGTGGCCCGGCGCGGTCGTGGTGGCCGATTCGATCCGCCTCGACGATCTCTGCGAGCTGACCGGGTTTGACGCGTCGTCGGAGCAGATGATCGCCGGGCTGGTTGTGGCGGATGCCCCGGCCGCAGGCGGCTCGCGCGTGATCCACATCGACATGGTCCGCACCGCACTCAGCGCCGGCGGAGCCAACATGGCACAGCTCACCCTTCGCGGCGCCACACAATGCGAAGTGTCTCGACCATCGCAGGCCTTGGCCGAACCAAGGACAACACCTCGGAGTGGCACCGTGGCAGGATCGGCCTCACCGCCGGTCGGATCGACCCGCACTCTGGTAAACGGTCGCTCTCTCCTCGCCCATCGACCGACCTCACTCAGGGCGGCCGTGATCGAACACTTCGACAGCGAGCTTGCCAGGTACGGCGGCACCGCAGACGTGACTTTCGATCGCACCTCAGAGCAGGTTTTGGACCTGTCCGGTCCGACGTACGATTTCAGGATCCGCCGTCGAAACAGTTCGCCGCTCGGACTGGTCTCCCTGGAGGTTGATGTCCTTGCGGGTGGTCGAACAGTCCAAACACTACCGCTTGTCGTGCAGGTCTCGATGACTGCCCGAGTGGTGCTCGCTCGTCGCACGATCAACCAAGGTGCGACGATCCGCGACGACGACGTGGAGCTGGTCCCCCTCTCCTTCGACCGCCTTGATGACTCGAATCTCGACAGCACCGCGCGAGCTGTCGGGCAGCGCGCGAAGCGTGTCATCACCGCCGGGCGCATAATCGATCCGGGCATGCTCGAACCGGTCCCACTCGTGCTTCGCGGACAGCTCGTAACACTGACCTCCGCGTCAGGTGCCATCCGAGCCGTCACCACAGTCAAGGCGGCGGGAACCGGTTTGCTCGGCGAAACCATCAAGGTCCGAACCGTGGATGACCAGCGCGCCGAACTCGACGCGGTCGTCACCGGTCCGGGGCGTGTTCAGATCGGAGGCGCTACACCGCGGCACGGTGAAACGGCTCTCGCAAACAGGGGTAGTTTCTGATGACTCGTTGGCTGGTAATGCTGATGTTGATCGGGTGGTTGGCGCCACACACGCTCGCTCAGACTTCGTCGCTCGGCGCGAGAAAGCGCCAGGTCGACGTCGGCAAGCCTGCCGTAAAGCCCGCAAGAGAGTACCCTCGCGTGCCGCGGAACCTCGTATACGAGCGATACGCATGGATTTCAGTCCGACCTCTACCCCCGAAGACCTTCAAACCGGGTGACCTGCTGACCGTCATCATCCGCGAGCAGCGCAGGTGGGAAGCCGACGCCGAACTTGAAACCAAGAGGAAGTTTGACATCAAGAGCCAGCTGGACGCCTTCCTCAAGCCGATCGACGGCGGGTTCGGAGCGGCCACCTTCAGCCGGGGGAAGCCCAACGTCGATTACCGTCTCGACCAGAAGCTCAAGACCGAGGGAGACGCGTCACGCGAGGACCGTCTCATCACCCGTCTGACCGTGCGCATCATCGACGTCAAGCCGAACGGCACGTTAGTCCTCGAGGGACGGGCGAGAGTGACGCACGACGACGAGTTCGGCGAAATCACCCTCACCGGCATCTGCCGCAAGGAGGATGTGACCGCCGACAACACGATCCTGAGTACACAGATGGCGGACAAGGTCGTCACGGTCAACAACGCCGGTGCTCTCCGCGCGGCGTCGAGCCGTGGTTGGCTGCACAAACTGCTCGATCTACTCCGACCGATTTGAGACCATGAAGACTAACTATCGAAACACAACACTCTTGATCCTGCTGACGGCCACGGCCCCGGTCTTGGCCCAGATTCCAACGGCGCGAGTGGGCGACCTCACCCACCTGCAGGGTCAAGGGCGCAACACGCTGATCGGATACGGCTTGGTCACCGGGCTCGTTGGAACGGGCGACGGTGGCAAGTTCGTACCGACCATGAAGGCCGTCGCCGCGATGATGGAGCGTTTCGGCGTACAGGTCGAGACGCTGGCGGACGTCAGCGCCAGCAAGAACACTGCCGTAGTGTTGGTCGAAGCGGTCGTTCCCGATCACGGCGGACGCGAGGGTGAACTGCTCGACGTCACCATCACCGCAATCGCCGCCAAGAGCCTCGCCGGCGGCAGGCTTCTGTCCACTCCGTTGATCTACCACGACCGCGAGGTGGACGGACTCTTCGCGTTCGCCTCCGGCAGAATCATCGTCGAACCCGTTACGCCTACAGCGGGATTCATTCGTGACGGTGCCCGCCTGGAGCGCAACGTGTTCATCAACGTTCTCGCGACCGGCGCGGATCTTCGAGCGAACGGCTTTTCCAGCCCGTGGATCGAACCGCAGCAAACGTACCTTACCCTGGTCATAGACGACGCCCATGCCGGTTGGTCTATGTCCACCTCGATCGCCCAGGCGGTCGACAAGGAACTGACCATCTCCGCTGACACCGAACGGGTCGCCCTGGCGATGGACAGCAAGAACGTCGTCGTGCTCCTTCCCAAACACCAGCTCGGGGATCCGGCATCCTGGATTCGCGATGTCGAACGCACGCCGATCCTGATGGAGTCCGGCGAGGCACGCGTAACCATCAACCGCCGGTCGGGAACCATAGTGGTCACCGGAGAGACCCGAATCTCACCGGTAATCGTCTCCCAGCAGGGACTGACCGTAACGGTCGCCAATCCATCGGACGACGGAACCATCCTGCGCCCGATCATCGAGAAGCAGGACTTCGTGGCCGTCGACTCCCAGCAGAACCGCCAGCCCAGCGTGCGCGATCTGCTCGAGGCGCTCAACCGGCTGAAAGTGTCCTTTAACGGGCGCGTTTCGATCCTGGAGGAGATTCACCGGGCGGGAAAGCTGCACGCCCGCTTGCTGTACGAGGGATAGAATATGCAAGTGTCAGATGTTGGCACAATCAAAGAGCCCGGCGAGGGCGCGACACCGCGCCTCGAGCGTCTCGAACGTCTCGATGAAGCCGCCAAGCAGATAGTCGGCTCGGTCTTTTACGGGACGATGTTGAAGACCATGCGCGAGAGCGGCATGCGCGGGAAGTACGGCCACGGAGGACGCGGTGAAGAGGTCTTCGCCGCGCAGCTCGACGGCGTCATCGCAGAGCGCGCCGGCAAGGCGTCGCGAGGCGGCCTCGCGGAGTTTCTGTATCAGCGACTCGAACGGCAGCAGAGGCTGATCAACGACAACCGAGAGCACAGCCCATTAAAGGTGAATCGATGAGCAGAGCCAAGCGCGGGGCCAATCAACAACGTATAGCACGGTTGGGCGATCTTGTGACCTTGCTCGATCAACTACGGGAAATGTACGAGGAAATGCTCGCTCTCATCGACCAAAAGATCGACGCCATGCGAAAGGCGGATCTCGACGCGATGCGGGTTTGCCAGGAGGCCGAGCAGGACCTGACCAGGCGCGTCAACGAGCGCGAGGGACTGCGCCGCCAGCTCATGGACGCGATAGGGGCAGAGCTTAGGCTTCCCCCCGGCGCGGGAAGGGCCCTCAGCATATCCCAGCTCACCGACAAGCTCGGCAAGTCCGAGCGGGCTCCGACGATCAGTGCCGCAGACAGGCTGAAGAACACAATTGCCAAGGTCGCACAGGCGAACCGGGTGGCCGGCGTTATCTCGGGCGAGATCGTCCACCACCTACGGTGGGTATTCGCCGCGGTTCAACCGCGCGAAGAGAAACCGGCTGCGTATTCCGGTGCCGGTGTCGTCGTACCCCGACCCGGGGCGCGGCTCTTTGAAACTGTTGGCTAGCTCCACGATTGGTTAGGATGTAATGGGACTTCTTAACTCAGCACTACAGATCGGAAAAAGCGCTCTTCTGAGCTACCAGGGCGCGCTGCAGACGGTAGGCGCCAACATCAGCAGCGCCGGAAGCCCGGACTACACCAGACTGTCGCCGCAGCTCGATCCGATTCCCGGAAACCTCATCGGCAACGGTCTCCAACCCGGCGGCGGCGTCGCCATGACCGACATTCAGCGCTACATCGACGAGGCCCTCGAAGGCCGTCTCCGCCTGGCGATCGGAGGTCAAGAGGAGGTCGCGACGCGCCAGATGTCCCTGGCCCAGATCGAGGTGTACTTCGACGATCTGAGCGGTGCAGGTCTGGGCTCGCGCCTGACCGAGTTTTGGACTCTTTTCGACGAACTGCAAAACACTCCGGAGGACAGCGCCGTCCGCGATCTGGTGATCTCGGGAGGCTCCCTTCTTGCCGAATCGTTCCACGCCCTTCGCGGACGACTGGGCACGCTCGGCGGCGACATTGACGGACAGATCACGCAAGTGGTCGCCCGCGCGGACGACATCGCCCGTCAGGTAGCAAACCTGAATAGCGAAATAACCACGGCGGAAGCGGGTAGGCGAAGCCAGGCAACCGCGCTGCGAGATCAGCGCGACGCATTGCTGCGCGAGCTGAGCGAACTCTTCGACGTAACCGTTCGGGAACAGCCCAATGGAGCGATCAATGTCTACATCGGGAGCGAGGCCCTGGTCCAAGGAGCGGCGTCGAGAGGACTAGTGGCGAACCAAACCATCGACGGTGAGTTCGTTCGGACTTCCGTCAGCTTCGCCGACACGAATCAGCAGGTTCTCGTCAGAGGTGGGCAACTGGCGGGCCTGATCGAGTCCCGCGACCGAGACGCGTACGGAAGAATCGCCCTCGTCGATGAACTGGCCGCCGCCGTCATTTCCGACGTGAACCGAGTTCACACCGACGGTCAGGGTCTCACGGGATTCCGCCAAGTGACCGGAGGCCAGGACTTGTTGGACACCGACGTCGCCCTGGACAGCACCGCAGCCGGACTCGCGTTCCCACCACAAAAGGGAAGCTTCTACGTAACCGTGTCGGACGATGCCACCCAGACGCCCGTTGCATATCGGATCGACATCGACCTCGACGGTAGCGGCGCGGGTACGACGCTTGAATCCCTGGTTGCGGACTTCAATGATCAGGTGGGCGGTGTGACCGCCTCGATCACTTCCGACAATCGCCTCGCCTTCGACGCCGACGACGGGTACTTCTTCGCGTTCGGGCACGACGGACAGGACGCCCGCACGGATACGTCGCACGCTCTCGCCGCATTGGGCATCAACACGTTCTTCACCGGCAGTGACGCGGCGAATATCGCGGTGTCGGAAGTCCTCAGTCTGCGACCATCGCTCCTGGCCGCCGCCTCCGTGTTCCTCTCGGGTGACGGCGCGAACGCAGGGAGGTTGGCCGGGCTCGGCGCCGCGCTGAGCGAACGGCTTTCGGGCGCCTCGCTCACGACGTTCTTCAATGCGATCGCCAATTCGGTGGCCGTGGACGCCGCCGCCGCGAACGCCAACCTGGACGCCGCGTCGTCAATCCTCATGTCGCTGAGGGCGCAGAGAGAGAGCATCAGCGGAGTCAATCTGGACGAGGAGGCGATCGCCCTGTTGAAATACGAGCGGGCCTTCCAGGGAGCGACACGCTTTGTCACCGTAGTGGACGACCTACTCAACCAGTTGATAGCGCTGATACGGTAATGGACCTTAATCGACCGGATAGTCGACCGGATAATCGAATCATGCACGAAACCGCAACAAACTCGGGAGGTGTGATGTGGCGGTGAGCCCGGTAAACGTGACACGGATCAGCCAGAACATGAGGACCTCCCTCATGCTCGATTCCCTTCGCCAAAACCAGCGTGACGTGTTCCTGGCCCAGACACGGATCGCCTCCGGACGTTCCTTCGTGACACCCAGCGAGGATCCCGTCTCCGCAGCCCGGGCGCTGGATCTGACCCAGGCCCTCGCCCGCCAGAAGCAGTTCGCCGCAAATGCTCAGTACGGAGACAGCTTCCTCGCCGCCGCCGACAGCTCGCTTACGGAGATAAACGCCCTGCTGGTCCAGGCGTCAATGATCGCCAGCCAGACAGTCGGCAGTCTCACCAGTGCCGCGGAGCGAGAGGCGACAGCCGAGGTCGTAAACGCAATCCGCCAGCAACTGCAGATCGTCGGCAACCGACAGATCAGCGGACGGTACATCTTCGGTGGACGAAACACGACGGATAGGCCGTTCATCGACGCCCTCGGTGGCGTTGCGTACGTCGGCGATACCGGAGAGCTGCTCACACGCGTAAGCGAAGACCTGACCGCGGCGTTCAGCGTGCCCGGCAGTTTACTCTTCGGGGCACTGTCCGACCGAATCTCCAGTGACGTCAACCTGACTCCCCTGCTTGCGGAAACGACCAGGCTGGAAGACATAACCGGTGCCGCTGGCAGAGAGATTCAAACCGGAACACTGGTATTCAATGAGGTCGGTGGAGCGGGCGTGTTCACTGCCGATCTCAGCACGGCCGACACAATCGGTGACGTCGTCACCATGATCAACGAAGCAGCCACGGCGGCGGGGGCGCGACTGACCGCCTCGCTTTCCGACACGGGCCTGGACATCACGCCCGTCGGGGCTCCGGTATCGGTCACGGATGCGAGCAGCGGCCGGGTCGCCGCCGACCTCGGTATTCTCACCAACACGCCCACCAATCAGGCAATCACCGGCAGAACCTTGATCCCACGCATCACCCGCCTCACCCCCGTCGACGCCCTCGTGGGAGGTCTGGGGTTTGACACGGATCGCGGGTTCATCATCGACAACGGCGGCCGGACCGCCACCGTTGACCTGAGCGTGGCCGCGACGGTCCAGGACATCATCAATACCATCAACAATGCCGGTGTCTTCGTACTCGCCCGCATCAACGAGCAGGGCACGGGAATCGACGTGTTCAATCAGGTCTCGGGTACGTCACTGTCAATCGGCGAGAACGGCGGCACCACCGCCGCCGACCTCGGAATCCGTACATTTGATGACGCCACTCCTCTCGACCGACTCAACTTCGGTAACGGAGTGTCCATCCTCGACGGGCTGGACGACCTGCGCATCGTCGCCAAGGACGGATCGAACTTCGGCGTCAATCTCGACACGGCTGTCACAATCGGTGACGTCATCGAACTCATCAACGCCGCCGCCGCGGAAGCAGGCGTGAATATCACCGCGTCGTTCACGGAAATCGGAAACGGTCTGCGTCTCGAGGACGCGACCGGGGGAGCCGGTACACTGGCCGTCACCCTCGCGAACCTCTCCCACGCCGCGACGGACCTGGGATTCTTCGACACTTCTTCGGAAACCGACACGGAACTCTTCGGTCGGGATGTCAACCGCACGCGCACCGAGGGGATCATCGGAGCCCTTACGGATCTCGAAAACGCCCTTCGTGCCGACGACACCCAGGCCATCTCGCAGGCGGGCGGGCGCCTCGACACGCTTCGCGACGAGGTCACGCGTATTCACGGCATCATAGGGGCTCGCTCGCAGGCGATGCAATCGAAGCAGTTGCAGTTGGAGGACGCCGCCCTGATGAGCGAGGTGTTCCTCTCGGAAGTCCAGGATCTCGATTATGCGGAAGCGGTGACCCGGTTGCAGGAAACGCTCACGCGACTGCAAGCGAATCTGCAGACCGGCTCGGTGGTGATGAACCTGTCCCTGCTGGATTTCCTGAGGTAGTTCGTACGTATGACAGGTGACAAGGTAGTGTCTCTGACCGCACTTTCAATGAGTCAGTTGGCGTGTGCGGAGACCGAGACTCGAACAACAGGTAGGGAACGAGGCGGTGTGAGGCGCGGGACTCACCCCGGAATCATGCCCGCGCGACGTCAGGATGACCGGGACGTCGAAACGCGGGCGGCTGCCCGACGCGGAGACGTCGGGGCGTGACGCCGGATGCGTCACGTACCGCACTGCGCCCTCGAGGAGCGACCGTTGGTCGGTCGCGGCGCACAACAGAGCCAGCCGAACAGGATCGGTCATAGGAGATTCGCGATGCTGATAGAGACGTCGCGTTTTGGGCAACTGGAGGTAAACCCCGAACGTCTGATCGTCTTCGATCAGGGCATTCTGGGATTCCCCAGCCAACACGAGTACGCACTGGTTCAGACGGGTGAAGGAAGCGGGTTCTACTGGCTCCAGTCGGTATGCACAAAGGACCTGGCATTCGTCGTCTGCGACCCTAGACTTTTCGTCGCCGATTACCAGGTTCCTGTGAAGCTGGAAGACCTGGAGTGCATCGGGCTGACCGAGGCAAAGGACGCCCAGGTGTTCATCATCGTCAACAAGGTGGATGACCTGTTGACGGGGAACTTGCAGGGCCCACTCGTGGTCAATGTCGCCAGTCGCAAGGCCAGGCAACTGGTACTCAGTGACAAACGATATTCCACGAGGCACCCTCTAATGAGAATCCCAAGTCGAGCGGCAATGGCCAAGACTGGCTGATAGCTTCGATAGCCGCGAGCGCATGGTGAGGACTAGAATGAATGGAACAGTACCATGCCTGCCCTGTCGGAGCGGACACGGGCGTGCCGTCCCGGTCGAGAGGCGCGGTTCAGGTCGAGAGTGGTCGCCACCACCAACGACCGCCCGCGCGTCGATGAAACCGGGTCTAGCCGCGATTCGGAATTGTGTCGCATCGGCATGGCAAGGAAGGAGCCGAGTATGTTGGTGCTATCGAGACAACGCGATGAAACGATAATGATCGGCGACGACGTGGAGATCACCGTCGTCGACATTCGGGGTGACAAGGTGCGATTGGGAATCACCGCACCCCGACGGATTCAGGTACATCGCAAGGAAGTCTACGATGCTATCAAGCGGGAGAACGAGAGAGCGGCGAGGCTGAACCCCTCGGATGTCTCCGACGTAGTCGAGACGGATACACCGCCCTCTCCACTTCCCGAGAAAAAGGCGAATGATAACGGACAAACGGAAAACCAACACAGGTCGCGGTGAATGAACTCATCCGCGAGGACATGTCCCGGTCCGTGTTTGCGGACTCGGGGGTGATCAGGGAGGATTACTCATGTCACGAATAAACAGTAACGTACCATCGCTCATAGCGCAGCGCCACTTGGGGATTTCCCAACGAGCGCTGACGACGGCGCTGGAGAGACTTTCGAGCGGATTGAAGATCAACCGCGGGGCCGACAACCCGGCGGGACTCATCGTATCGGAGAGATTGCGCTCCGAGATCTCGGTCGTCAAACAGGCCATAGATAACTCCGCCAGGGCGATAAACGTAATCGCCACCACTGAGGGCGCTCTGGACGAGGTACAGGCGCTCTTGACCGACATACAGAGCCTGGTTGTCGAGGCCGCAAACAGCGGTGCGTTCTCCGATGACGAGATCGCCGCCAACCAGTTGCAGATCGACGCCGCCATCGATTCCATCACCCGAATCGCGAACACCACGACGTTCGCCGGGCGAAAGCTGATCAACGGCGAGCTGGACTACGTGACCAGCGGTGTCGTGGCCACTCAGCTCGCCGACGTGAGCGTCAATGCGGCGAAGTTCGGAACGCGAAGCCACGTCAGCGTTGCAGTGGACGTGTCCCAGTCGGCGCAGCAGGCTCAGCTTGCCTTTGGCAGCGCCCGCCTTACGGCAAGCGGCGCCACGCTCGACATTCGCGGTCCGGAGGGCATCATCACGCTAAGCTTCCCGGCAAGTGCTACCACGGTATCGATGGCCTCCTCCATCAACGCCCAGGTGGACTCCACCGGCGTAACCGCGGTCGCGAGCGGCACGGGCGGCTCAGCCGGTCTGCGCTTCGTGAGCCAGGAATATGGAACCGACGCCTTCGTCAGCGTCCACCAGGTCGAGACGAGCGGTACCTTCTTAGTCGCCGATCGCGACGGCAACACGGTCGAGAGGACCACAGGCCGCGACGCCCAGGCCACCGTCAACGGAATCGCTTCGACGGCCGACGGCCTGAAACTCAGTTTCAGTTCGTCTCTGCTAAAGATCGACCTGATTCTCTCGGAAGCTTACGGCGGGGGGTCGACCGGACTGGGCACCTCGAGCTTCGCCATCACCGACGGCGGGGCGCTCTTCCAACTGGGACCACAGGTCAGTACGAACTTGCAGGAGAACATCGGCGTCAAGAGCATGCAGGCCGGGAAGCTCGGCAACTCCGTCGTCGGGTATCTGTCGGAACTCAAGAGTGGACAAGCGCACGCCCTGAGAACCAAGACCTTCCAGGAGGCCTCGAAGATCGTCGAGGAGGTCATCACCCAGGTGGCCGTCCTCCGAGGACGGTTGGGCGCCTTTGAACGAAACACGCTGCAACCGAACATTAACCAATTGCAGATCACCACGGAGAACCTGACCTCCGCCGAATCCGTGATCCGCGATACGGACTTCGCCGTAGAGACCTCCGAGCTGACCCGTGCTCAGATTCTCGTGCAGGCCGGCAACAGCATCCTGACCATTGCGAACGCCCAATCGCAGAACGTCCTGACGCTGCTCGGCGGGTAGTCGATCGCCGGAAAGGCTGAATGGCGCACGGTTTAATGCCTTGTAGCGGCATCCCTTGTCGGTCGCGAAACGGTGCCTCATCCTTCGCCGCAGGCGAATAGGAAACAAAGAGCGTTCGCCGCAGAGTCGCTGAGTCCGCATGTACGCGGCGTCGGTCACCGCAGGCGAACGATCGGGAACAGGGATCCGTACGGTGCCGCGAGGCAGCGGCCGCGCGATCCCCCGCCCGTTTGCGGCGGGCGGCGGTCTGTCCGACGCGTTTACCTATGCCTCGCCGCGGCCCGGCGTTGAAGCTCCGCGTCGATGAAGGCTTGTATGTCACCGTCGAGCACGCCTTGCGTGTCAGAAGTGAGGTGTCCGGTCCGGGCGTCCTTGACACGTTGTTCGGGATACAGGAAGTAGCTGCGGATTGAGTTGCCCCACCCGATCTGCCCTTTTTCGCTGTACACCTTGGCGAGTTCGCTGTCGCGCTTGGCCTGCTCCAACTGGTAGAGCCTGGCGCCCAACATCTTGCGGGCCGTCCTCCGATTCTTGTGCTGCGACCGCTCGTTTTGACACTGCGCCACGATTCCGGTTTCGAGATGGGTCAGCCGGATTGCCGAGGAGGTCTTGTTGACGTGCTGACCACCCTTTCCACCGGCCCGAAACGTATCCTCCCGAACGTCCTTGTCCCATTCGATCTCGATCTCGATGTCCGCCACCTCCGGCTGAACGTCGACCGAGGCGAAGCTCGTCTCACGCTTGCCCTGGGCGCTGAAGGGAGAGATCCGCACCAGGCGGTGCACTCCCAGCTCACACGAGAGATACCCGTAGGCGTACGGGCCCTTCACCAGCAGGCTGCACGATTGGATACCGGCCTCCTCGCCCTGGTGCATCGACAGCTCCTCGACCTCAAACCCCTCCCGCTCGAAAAAGCGAAGGTACAGTCGCAGGAGCATCTCGGCCCAGTCGCAGGCATCGGCCCCGCCCGTCCCCGCCTGGATGTTGAAATAGCAGTTGCGCTCGTCGTTGGGACCCGACAGAAGCGTTAACAGCTCGACGTGTGCCACGTCTTTCGAGAGAGCCTCCAGCCCCTCCTCCAGCTCCGCGCGGATGTGGGCGTCTTCACCCTCCTCCAGAAGCTCCGCCATCGCCCCGAGGTCCTCCGACGCGGCGATGACCTTGCGGACCGGATCGACGACCGCTTTGATGGACTTCAAGCGCCCGACGGTGTTCTTGGCCGCCTCCGCATTGTCCCAGAAGTTCGGGGCGGCCATCTCCTTCTCGACCGCCGCGAATGTCTCGAGCTTGGTGGGGAAGTCAAAGAGAGTCCCGGATGGCTACGATCCGGGCCGAAAGGTCCTGCAGAACTGCGTTTGGGTCTTCGATCGCCATGCGATGCTCCGAATAAGCAGCGGCTCGCGTGCCGGCCTCGGCACGCCGCACGCCACCGGCCGTATCATAACACAACCACCCAGGAAGGACATCCGCAACGCAGCTCGAAGCCCCAGTGCCGTCGACGAACGCGTGTGCCACTGCTCTTGAGCAGTGTGGAACTCCGGCCCACAACTTGGCGCTGCTCAAGAGCAGTGCACACAAACCCGTAAGTCCAAGGACAGCGGACCACTAGCCCGCTCGCGTCGAAGCATCTACAATGGGCCTATTGGGGCGAGCGGTCCGCCTCGGTTCGCGACCATTGTCGCCCCCGTACCCGTTATGCCCGATCAGCACGACGTCTACTGTTCACCGCTCGTAGCGCGATACGCGTCGCAAGAGATGTGTGAACTCTTCGGAGCTCGCCGGAAGATCAAGACCTGGCGGCAACTGTGGCTTGCCCTGGCCAAGGCCCAGCACCGCGCCGGCCTGCCCGTCACCGCGGGGCAAATCAAAGAGCTCGAACGGACGATCGATCGAATAGACTTCGCCGCCGCCGCCCGCCACGAGAAGCGGCTTCGCCACGACGTCATGGCCCACATCCACGCCTGGGGCGACATCGCCCCGAAGGCTCGCGGCATCATCCACCTCGGCGCCACCAGTGCCTTTGTCGGCGACAACGCGGACCTGCTCATTCAGCGGGACGCCTTGGTAATGATCGCCGACTGGCTGGCGAGCGTGATTGACGCCCTGGCCAAGTTCGCCAAAAAGCACCGCTCGCTGCCGACGTTGGGCCTGACCCACTATCAACCGGCCCAGGTGACAACTGTTGGAAAAAGAGCCGCCCTGTGGTGCTACGACTTCGTCCGCGACCTCGAAGAGGTCGAGCACCGGCTGGCGAGACTTCGCTTTCGCGGAGTGAAGGGAACGACGGGCACCCAGGCGAGCTTCCTCGCCCTGTGCGACGGTAATCACGCCAAGGTCCGGGGCCTCGAGAGGGACGTCGCCCGACAGCTCGACTTCCGCGAGATCGAGCCCATCACCGGCCAGACATACTCCCGGAAGGTCGACGCCCAGATCGTCTGCGCCCTCGGCGGGATCGCGGCGAGTGTCCACAAGTTCGCCAATGACGTGCGTCTGCTGGCCAACATGAAGGAAATCGAGGAGCCGTTCGGCAAGCATCAGGTCGGCTCCAGCGTAATGGCGTACAAACGCAACCCGATGCGCTGCGAGCGTGCCACCGCCCTCGCCCGTTTCGTGCTCTCGCTAGTGCAATCACCGTTACAGACGGCGGCCGAGCAGTGGTTCGAGCGCACCCTCGACGACTCGGCCAACAAGCGCCTCACCATTCCTGAGGCGTTCCTCGCGACTGACGGGATGCTGCGAGTTGTGGCGAACGTTGCCCGGGGGCTCGTCGTCTATCCAAAGGTTATTCGGCAGCGACTTCGGGCGGAGCTACCCTTCATGGCCAGCGAGAACATACTCATGGCCGGCACGGCCGCCGGCGGCGATCGGCAGGATTTGCACGAGCGCATCCGCCAGCACTCGCAGGCCGCCGCGGCTCGCGTGAAGCTGGAAGGCAAGGACAACGACCTGTTGCAGAGGCTCGCGGCAGACTCCGCATTCGCAGCCGTGGATCTCGAGGGCACGCTCGATCCCAAAAAGTACGTCGGCCGTGCTCCAGAGCAGGTCGACGAGTTTGTTAGAGAGTACGTTACCCCGATCCGTCGGCGCTATCGCCAAGCGCTGTCGCGTGACAGCGGACTCTCCGTTTGACCACCCAAGCCGCAGGCGGAATGGAATCCCGAC
>CBDUZY010000012.1:0-15494 GCA_965371825.1 uncultured bacterium | reverse complement strand
TCTGCTGCGACGTCTCGTGGGACTCCTTCTGCGCGGGCGAGGCGGCGGGTGTCTGCACGGACGGATTCCCGGCGTGCCAGACCGGCATCGGGAGCTGTTCGCAGCCTCGAGCCCCCGAGCCAGGATGTGGGAACGTCGACTGCTGTAACACGGTCTGCGACACCGATCCGTTCTGTTGCATAAACATGTGGGACGAAGCCTGTGTCGACGAGGCCAACTCATTGTGCTTTTTGACCTGCCATTCGCGGGCCGGAGACTGCCTCACCGCTCACGATGGGGCGGGGTGCAACGACATCACCTGCTGTCAGGCGATCTGTCCGGACGACCCGTTCTGCTGCGACACGGATTGGGACGAGGAGTGTGCCGAAAAGGCGGCGACCCTGTGCGTGGAATAGGGCGTTGCTGGTGTTGATTCCGATTGGCGCGCCTCGCCGACACAGGCAGATGCTCTGATAGCGCACTTCCGAACGGTGGGCACCAACCACCATGCCTGCTCAAAGACGTGGCCCACCATCACACCGGCCTTCCGGCAGAAGACATGAGCCACGCGACCTTCATCCTTCGCACACTCCCGCACCGCTCGAGAGCAGTGGGACAGGGAAACTCACCGTCATCGGCCCTCGATTGACGTCCGGACCGCGATCGGATAAAGTCCGTCGTCGGCTGGCCTGTGGGTCGCCTGCCGACGATGTGGAGTACCTTGGAGTGCGGCGGGTGCCCGATCGGCACTTCGCCGGTGCTGTTGCAATCGCCCGTGCAAGAGCCATCGATACGACATAACTGCGGCCTGTTCGGCATCTGGGGACACGAGGATGCCGTAGCCCTCACACACCTGGGCCTCTACGCGCTTCAACATCGTGGGCAGGAATCAGCGGGAATCGTCTCGACAAACGGCGAATACCTGCTCCGCCACGCCGGAATGGGCCTGGTCAACGAGATATTCGACAAGCGCAGCCTGGAGCGGATTCGCGGTCGCGTCGCGGTCGGCCACTGCCGCTACTCGACCACCGGGGCGAGCGTCGAGTCCAACTGCCAACCGCAGCTATTCACCTTCGCCGGCGGGCAGGTCGCCATCGCCCACAACGGCAACCTGATCAACGCGGCACTGCTACGCCGAAACTACGAGCAGGTCGGCCACATATTTCAGACCACCAGCGACACCGAGGTCATCATTCACCTGCTGGCCAAGCCCGCTCATCAGGAAAAGGACACGCCGCTCAACCACGTGCTCAACCACCTGCAGGGGGCGTACTCTCTCCTGATCCTGTTTCCGGATCGGATGGTGGCGGTGCGCGATCCTCTGGGGTTTCGGCCGCTGTGCATCGGCAAAACGAAGTCCGGAGCGACGGTCGTCACCTCGGAAACCAAGGCCCTCGCCATGGTCGACGCTACGTACGTGCGCGACGTCGAGCCGGGTGAGATCCTCACCATAACCGACAAGGGAATCGACCAGCGTCGGTTCGGCGGAAACGAAGACGGCCGGGGTGCAGCCTGTATCTTCGAGCAGATTTACTTCGCCGATCCCGCGAGCCTGGTGTTCGGTGAAAACGTCCACATGGTCCGGGTGGCCATGGGCAGGCAACTCGCCCGCGAGGCACCGGTCGACGCCGATCTCGTCGTTCCCGTTCCCAACTGCGCGATGTGCGCCGGCAGCGGATATGCGAGAGAGAGCGGCATCCCCTACGGTCGGGCTTTCACCACCAGCCACTACACCGGCCGGTCGTTCATCATGCCCACCCAGGCGGACCGTGATCTCACGGTCAAAATGAAACTGACGACCATAAAGGAAGCGGTTCGCGGGCAGCGGCTCGTGGTAGTCGAGGACTCGGTCGTTCGCGGGACGACAACGCGCGGCAAGATCGGCACCCTGCGCGACGCCGGGGCCAAGGAGATTCACCTGCGCGTGGCGAGCCCGCCGATACGGCACCCCTGTTACTTCGGGATCGACTTCCCCGATCAGAAGGAACTCATCGCGAGCACACGCACCGTGGATGAGATTCGCGACTATCTGGGTGTCGACTCGTTGTACTATCTCTCGCACGAGGGGATGCTGTCGTGCGTGAAGATGCCGCCCGAGAAGTACTGCACGGCCTGTTTCTCCGGCGAGTATCCCATTAACGTCGAGGAGCCGTTCGAGAAGTTCGCCATGGAACGCCAACAGCTCCGGATGTTCACGTGATAGCTCCTGGCTAATGTCGGACAAAAAGCGAATAACCTACAAGGACGCCGGCGTTGACGTTCAGGCGGGCGCCCGCTTCGTCACCGCCATCAAGGCAGCCTGCCAAAGCACGTACGGTCCGCGCGTCTTCAAGTCCAGCCACGGCGGGTTCGCCGGGCTTTTTCGTCTCGACTACGATGAACAGCTCTTTCGCCGCAACTACAGGAAGCCCGTTCTAGTCGGTTGTACGGACGGCGTTGGCACCAAGGTCCTGATCGCTATCGAGATGGATCGCCTCGACACGATCGGCATCGACCTCGTGGCCATGAACGTCAACGACCTGATCACGTGCGGGGCGGAACCGCTGTTCTTTCTCGACTATCTCGCGGTCGAGCGGCTGTGGCCGAAACGACTCGTGCACTTGGTCGAGGGAATCGCGGCTGGTTGTCGTGAGGCGGGCTGCGCCCTGCTGGGAGGCGAAACAGCCGAGATGCCCGACTTGTACGGTCGCGGCGAGTTCGACCTCGCCGGCTTCGCGGTGGGCGTAGTCGAATATGACCGGGCCATCGAAAGCGGTGGCGTGTCGGCGGGCGACGTGCTCATAGGACTGCCATCCAACGGCGTCCACTCGAACGGTTACTCGCTGGTTCGCAGGCTCATCACCAGGCGTCGGCGGCGGTTGGACAAAGTGTACGACGAACTCGGGGAGTCACTCGGTGATGCCCTGCTTCGCCCGACGCGAATCTACGTCAGCGCTGTCCGTGCGGTGTTGCATGCATACCCGGTGAAACGCGTCGTGACCGCCATGGCCCACATCACCGGCGGCGGCTTGCGAGAAAACATAGCCCGCGTCCTGCCCAACAGGTGCGACGCGGTGCTCGCCAAGTCGGCGTGGAACCCCCCGCCGATCTTCGATTACCTGCGCGGCCTGGGCGTCGGCAGAGCGGAGATGTTCAAGGTGTTCAACATGGGGCTAGGGTACGTCTTCGTCGTGCGCCCTTACTTCGCCGCGGGAGTCATGCGAACCCTGAAGCGGGCCGGCGAGCAGCCCGTCCGGATCGGGCAGGTAAAAAGGGGCACCGGTGACGTCCTGATCCGCTAGCCCAACATCCCACCCTCACGCCGCCTCGATAAGCCTGGAAGGATGACTTCGGGCCGCCTGTTTGCTATAATAATGACGCAAGGTCGGCCCCTGCCGATCGTCCCTTCCGGATGGGCGGCAACATGATGCGGAGTATTCGCCGAATGCCAGGCATTGTCGGGCGCCGTTGGGCGCACGTCGTTGCATGCGCGCTGTTGCTCGGTGTCATCCCGATCGCGCCGGCCCAGGAGCCTGATGAAAGTGCGCCGCAGGATCCGCCGCCTGCCGCCGAGAGATCTACCGTCGACTCTCCTGCTCTCGACTCTCCTGACACGGCTGAGCCGATCGCCGCGACGACCGGCCCCACCGATGCACCGGACGACGCCGTATCCGCGACCGCTGTGGTGATCGAGGTTGCCGGTTCGGTCGACTGGGCGGCCGCGGGTGTGTCACCTCTTGTCGCCGAGGGATGGACGCGTGTGGCGGTGGGCGACCGTCTCGCCGCCGGAATGTTGATTCGTACCGGCCTGCGTTCCCACGTCAACCTGCAGTTCGGCGTGACGACGACCGTCAGCATTCGCAGCGCCACCTACGCGAGCATCGACCAGTTCTACAAGAGTGCCACAACCGAAACAGTTCGCGTCGGGCTGGGCTACGGTACGGTCCGCGGCGGATCGAGCGAAGGCGAGATGCGAGCCGATGTTACGGTCGACTCGACCGTGGCGACGCTCGCCAAACGGGGTACGGAAGGCTGGCAGATTCAGGTCGAACCGGGCACGGGTCGATTCAGGATCTCTCTGGCTGAGTACGGCCTGGTCGAGGCGATTCAGAAGCTCTCGGCCGAGCGATCCGCGTCGCGCACCGTCCGTCCCGGCGAATACGCCACGCACGCCAACATCGCCAACATGTGGATCGAGCAGGACATCTTCGACCGCAACGTCAGCTTTTACGAAGCCACGGGCCTTACCGAAGCGGATGCCAAGTTCTCGGCCGACAACACCCGTGGATTCGGCGAGCTCGGTCCCGGCGCCGGCGCTACGCTCGTCGACCTGTCGGGCAGGGCAGGGGCCGCCGCCTTAGCACCGCCTGGGCCCGCTCCGCCTGCTGTCGGACCGTTAGGACCCGTCACGCGTCCCGAGGGCAACTTCGGCACGCCCGATAGCCTCAAGACAGGGGCCTCTCAGTCTCGCGGACGGCCCCGTGCGGACCGGGTTTCTCCTTGAACCGGCGGAATAACGACCGGGAACCGACGAATAGGGGGGAGATGAACTATGGCCCTCGCGACGAGTACGGGGACTTGCGATGATTCAGGTTTGCATACTGGGTGGCCACGACGGGTTGATCAGACCGGAAAAGAAGATCTATTTGACCCTGTTCGGCGGATGCGATCTCAAGCGGCAGACAGTTGCCCGGCAGATTCTCGCCAGACGCCAGCAGGAACGTGACGGCCAGAAGCACCCGCCCCGCCAGTTCTTCCTGACAATCTGCGGCGGTGTGGACATAATCTGCCCAACGCTCGCCGAGGAGTTTCTCGACTTGCGCCAGATGATGGACGCCGCTGCTCTGTCGATGCACGAGTGGGACCGGGCCATGGTCGACCTCAGCCAGACCGACGTAACGATCGCCTCCTTCACGCTGATGGGCGGGTTGAGCGAGTGTGAGCTGCCCCCCGAAAGCGACGAAATCGAGAGCCTCGCGCTCCAGCGACACCTGGGCAACATTTCCGAGAGCGCCGGCCAGGTCCTGCAATACGGCATCGGGCAAAGGGACGGCGAACGCCGGGCCACGATCCGCCGCGCTATCCTCACCGAAGCCTAACCGCCGCTGCTGGCCCTCCATCCTTCAACCTACCACCTTCATTCTCCCTCTTTCCGTCTTCATCCTTCATCCTTCCGCATTCAGCCTTCAGCCTTCAGCCTCCAGTGCATCCGCCAATCGACATCCCCCGCCACTTGAGTACCATGGCCATGCCATGAACACCGCCGCACAACAAGAGCCCTCCGAATCTCGCGAACCACTCCCCCGCAATCCGTGTGAGTCGCTCGTGTTCGCCATTCGCGAGATCGCTCGCGGCGCGGGATATGCAATCGAGTACGACTCCCTGAGCATCGCCCTGGGTTTGCCGTGGTTGACGTGCGCCGTGCCGACGGAACCCGACGTCGGAATGTGGCCGATGTACGCGCGCGACGCGTTCGTCATCCAGGCAGGTCGCCTTTTCGGCATGACCATTCGAGGCATTCATCCGCCCGAGGCGGCGCGCGGACTTAACTCAGCGGCCGAGTTTCGACAGCACTTTCACGCGAGCTACCGACCGCTTGTCAAGCGCGCCCTCGAGCACGATCAACCGGTGCTCGCGTGGCGGGGTTGGCCGGGCGATCGGGAGCCGCAGTGGGGAATCATCCGGGCGGATTGCGATACCGGTTTCGGGTTCACAGGTACGACGATGTCCGCCGACGACGCCCCTACCGCGGCCGATTCCGTGCCCCTCGATGGTCCACCGATCCAGCTATACGTGGTCGAGACGATCACGCCCCGAATCCCGGGCAACGAGGAGTTGATCTGCGCCGCATTCAGACACGCCCTACTCGCCCTGAGCGGCGACCTCAACGAACGCCTCGGTGTCGTCATGGGTCCTGCCGCGTACGCAGCTTGGATCGAACGCTTGGAAGAAAAGACAGCGACCGGTCAGGGTGCTGCCGTTGCAGCCGCCGGCCACAGTCGTCTCGCCACAAGCGTCAACATGGCCCACCGCGCAGCCGTGCGCTTCCTGACGCGGTGCGCAGATCGAACTGCGCCCGTCGATAGTCCACTCCTCGATACGCTGCTGGGCTGTTCACGAGAGATCGCCGCCGCTCTCGATTCGCTCGTGAGCGAAAGTGCTGCCAAGGGACTCGCAACCACGATAGGACGAGACGAGTGGCGCACACACCTTGCCCACGCCCGCGCCGCGACGACGAATGCTCTGACGGCACTTCAAGCCTACGCTTGCCGACAAGAACGGCAGTAGACCGGCCCCCTCCTCGAGCTTGCAGTGCATGCCTCGCAAATTGAGGTCCTATACTACAACCCGGCACGCCCTCAATGGAGACTCCATTGGGCGCGCAAAGCGGGCGGGGCAAGCCTCCCAGGCCGTCCCCGCCCGTTGGCACTCATCAAGTGTACCCTTGCGGCGTGCCCTAGGCCCGTGCCACAAGGTGACACAGGTCGCTCTAGACCATGCTCTTGAGACCCTTCAGGGCCAGGACCTTGACGACGTTGCGGGCCGGCTTGGCCTTGAACATCATCTCCTCCCCGGTGAAGGGGTTGATACCCTTGCGGGCCTTGGTCGCGGGTTTGCGAACGACCTTGATCTTCATGAGTCCGGGCACGGTGAAGACACCGGGGCCGCGTTTGCCGAGATCCGACTTGATCAGTCCGGCAAGATCATCGAATAGATGGTTAACCTGTTTTTTCGTCAGGTCGCTGGCGGTGGCCAGCTCGCCGAATACCTCGGACTTGGACCGCGCCTTGCCGACAACCCTCGTCTTCTTCGCCTTCTTCGCTTTCTTCTTTGCCATCAAACAGATCCTTTCAAGTAGGTCGGCTATACCGTTCCTTGGTATGCCCGACGGGGAATCTAAACACCTCCGCCCCGCGAATCAAGCGTTTTTCCCTAGAATTTCGCTACAAAACGAACGGTTCGATTCGATCGCGGGCACCGAGCAATGCTGCGTTTCTTTCCGAACCCGTCACAGGTGGAGCGCTCGCAGGACCAGACGGTCCCAAGTCCATGGCTCCACAACGCCTTTTTCGGCCTAAATAGACGGGAAATCCCAATTTTTACGTGTTTTTTCTTAGATTGCCGCCGGGGCAACCGGCCCGTCCGAGAGGACGAGCCCACAACCGCAAATAGGATTTCACAACCCCCGACTCCACAATCAGCGGCTTCATCCGCGCCTTCGACGCCCTCAATACCCGTCAAGACGCCGAGTCCTCAGTATCCGGCGGCCTGCGACTGCCCGAAACCGGTGATTTACCTCCCGGACGACACGGTGCCGCCAACCTCGGCAAGAGCCCTTATTGTTCGCTCGAAACGGCAAGCAGCGGAGCTCGGCGGCGACGGCGGCGCTTCTTGGGCGTCCCAGACGGCCTGGCAGGCGCCTCTCTGGGAGTTGCCTCCTCCGCAATCGACATGGCTTGTTCGGCTGTCTTCGCCGTCAGGTCCGCGTTCACTTCCCTCCAAAGACCATCCGCACGGTTGAACACGCCGCCGGAAACCATGATGTTCATGGTTGGGTTGACGCCGATGTCTCGGATCAGGTCGACGAGCTGACGCACCGAGGGCACGCCGGAGGGCTGTGTGCCAAAGATCAGCAGAATGTCCGGGCGTAGCTGGCCAACGAGGCTGAGAATCTCGTCATTAGGAACGCCGCCGCCCAGAAAGTAGACCTCCCACCCCCGAGATTCGAACAAATCGGCGCACATCTGAGCCCCCAGCTCCTCGGGCTCGCCTTCCGCGCACGCGATCACCATCTGTTTCCCGTTGGAGTCGGATCGGATCAGACTGGGCTGAAGCTGATCCGCAATCGATCGGTTGATCCGCGTGGCCATGTGCTCGACCGCCGTGTTGATCCGGTCGGAACGGAAGAGCTTCTCCAACCGCTCCATGGCGGGCCACAGGAGCTCGTGGTAGACGCTCGCCGGGTCATCGCCCTCGCCAAGTCGGCCGACGACGAACTCACGGCAGGCGACACGGTTTCCGGCGAGTAGTGGTCCGATATACTCATCAACAGTAAAGACGGATGGCATTCAGGTCGCTCCCGGCGCGCGGACGTGGATCCAGGAGACCGATGGTCTTCCAGGGCCTCCTGCCCAGTCCCGGAGCGGTCCGAACGCAGATTTACGTTCGTGTCGGGCTCCAGCCCGATGCCAAGATTCCCGCCTGGAGAGGCGAGACATTTTACCAACATTCACTAGGGTACGTCACTTTGGGTAACGTAGGCATTCTATCGACCCTAGCGCAGAGTTTTCTTGAGGCGTCTTGCGTGGTTTTTCCACACACGTGCCGTCACCACGTGACACGGTGCGTGAACCCACTTCGCAGGGGCGGCACGGCGGGTTGCTAGCTCGATCAGGGGACGCGAGGGCACAGGCAGGTCTTGCCGAGGGCATGCGCAGCCTCTGCCTGCGGTCACCGGCGAAGTCATCAAGAGGAGGCGCTCGCCACACGAGCGTTGATCGGTACACGGTACAAGCCGGAGCTGGCATCAGTCCCCGTGCAAACCGCGGAGGCGCGGCGACAGCCGGAGCATGAGCTGGACCCTCTCGAACTCCCGAAGCCAATCGTCAACAACTCCGGCCAGTTCTCCTGGAGAGTCCACGAGGCCGGTGGGACAAGCAGTGCCAGCCAGTTCCGCGGACATGGCACGGTACCGGCTGATAGTCCGGTCGCCGTAGCGGCAACATTCGGCGAAGTCTTCGGATAGAAAAACAGCGACCGGCACACGGAAGCCGCCGCACGTCCGCAGCTCTCGAGCAAGCTCCGCGTCCGAGTCGCGGTCGACCAGACGCAAGTGGACCCGAGGACAGGCCCGAGCGAACTGCTCGAAGATAGGGCACTGGGTGGCGCAATCGCCACACCAGGCACCGGCGAGGCACAGGACGTTCATATCACGCCGGAAGGTCGCCAGTTGGGTGCGCTGGCCGTCGGTCAGGTGCACGCGGTCGAGGTTATCGGCCCACCGCCGACGTTGCTCCGGCGTGCCGTGCCTCTCCAAAAAGGCATCGTAGCCCAGTGCGGCAGCGAACTTCGATTGAAAGTCGATCATTGCCCGGTCAGACGGACTCGTTCGTACAGGCGTCACCTGACGCTCCCTGCGAGCTTCCTCACGCAGCCCCGGTCGGGGCCAACGCCTCCTGCTCCATTCGTTGCGAGACCATGGTCATGAGCGTCACGTAGTCGGCTTGAGCCTTGAGAAGATCCTTGATGACCGGGCTGGCGACCACCTTGGCGTGAAGATCGGCGAGACACCGCTTGTCCTCGGGCTCGATGGCTTTGCCGCCGACCTCCAGCTCGTGCACTTTCTTCTGCTGTTTCTCGTAATCGTCGAGCAGCTGGCGGTCCTCGAGGCTTCCCTCGAGGGCGGCTCTGGCCTCGGCCATCTGCTTGCCCCGCGGATCGGCGGCTATTTGCTTGCCGAGTCGCGAGGCAAGGTCTAGAATGTCTTCCATGGTATGCTCACTTTCGCTGCAGTTCCCGCATTGACACCGGTCGATCTTCTCGTCCGTGGAGCATTATATGTCTTCCCGAGCATTTGCCGAGCGCATTCTTCGGTTCGTTCACGCAAAAGGGTATAAGCCGCGCCAACTCGACGAACTCGCCGCGGCGATGGGCATCGGCGAGGCCGAACAGGGCGACTTCCACACAGCCTGCAAGGCCCTCATGAAGACCGGCCGGGTCGTCCTCGGCAGCCGCAGCGCTCTGATGCCGTCCGCCCCACGGGGCAAGATGACGGGAACGTTCCGCGCAAACCGGCGGGGCTTCGGGTTCGTCATTCCCGATACGCCTAACTCCCACGGCGACCTCTACGTCCCGCCCGGCGCGACGGGCGGTGCGATCACCGGGGATCGGGTATCCGCGACGGTCAAGAAGCGGGGGAAGCGGCATGGAGAAATGCTCTACGAGGGGCGAATCGTCGCCGTGCTGGAACGCGGGCAGAGCCGTTTCGTCGGCGAGCTGCGGCACAGCCTCGGGCGATGGTTCGTCGTGCCTGACGGGCAGACCCTTCACGGTCCGATTCTCGTGCCCGACGCCAAGGGGAAGAACGCGAAAGCCGGCGACCAGATCGTAATCGAGATCACCCGTTATCCATCCGACCGCCTGGAGGCTCAGGGTGCCATAGTCAAGGTGCTCGGCAAACGCGGCGAACCGAGCGTCGACGCCCAAAGCATCGTCGAGCAGTATCAGTTGCCGGGCGAGTTTCCGGAGGCCGTGTTGGATGAGGCCAGGGCAGCCGTCGCCGGCTTTGAGCCGGCAGTGGGCAAGAAGAATCGTGAAGATCTGCGCAAGCTCACGATCATCACCATCGACCCCGCTGACGCCGGAGACTTCGACGATGCAATCTCGCTGGTCCGGAACGACAACGGCACTACTGAACTCGGTGTGCACATCGCCGACGTTGCCCATTTCGTACCGGAGGGCGGGGCGCTCGATACGGAAGCAAGGGAGCGGGCAAGTAGCGTGTACCTCCCACGCCTGGTAATCCCGATGCTCCCGGAGACACTCTCCAACGGCGTGTGCTCGCTTCAGGAGCGCCAGCCGAGGCTTACCAAGAGCGTCTTCATCACCTACGACGGTCGAGGCAAAGTCAAGAAGACGAGGATGGCCAACACGATCATCCGATCCACCAAGCGGCTCACCTATGAGCAGGCCACCAAGATTCTCGAGGGCAAGCCGGGCCGAACCAGCCCCAAGGTGGTGGCCCTCCTTCAAGACATGGACAAGCTCGCACGGACCATTCGCAAGCGCCGTTTGGGCGAGGGAATGCTGGTGCTGGACCTTCCCGAGGGTGAACTCGTCCATGATGACGACGGCCGGGTGATCGACGTGGTTCCAGCCGACACGAGCTTCTCCCATACGATCATCGAGATGTTCATGGTTGAGGCAAACGAGGCGATTGCCAGAACGCTCGACGGCCGGAAGGTGCCGTTCCTTCGACGCATTCATGAGGACCCGAGCGGGTCGTCGGACGGCACATTGCGCCGGTTCGTCCGCGCGCTGGGCCATGATCTTCCCGATGACGCGGACCGCCGCGCAATCCAGGGGCTGCTCGACCGTGTTCGCGGAAAGCCCGAGTCCTTCGCCGTGAGCCTCGCCGTCCTGCGATCGTTGCAGCAGGCGGAGTACTCTCCGACGAGGGTCGGGCACTATGCTCTGGCTAGCGAGCATTACTGTCACTTCACTTCACCCATCAGGCGCTATCCCGATCTGACTATCCACCGCCTGGTCGATCGTTATCTCGCCGGCGGATTTCAGACGGCCAAGGACCGCAGAGAGGTGTGCTCCGCGGAAACGCTCCTGAAACTCGGCCGACACTGCAGTGCAAACGAGCGTCGAGCCGAGGCAGCCGAGCGGGAGTTACGACTGGTTCTCGTGCTCAGATTGCTGGATAATCACCTAGGTGAACCCCTCGATGGCGTTGTAACTGGTGTCGCGAACGTCGGTGTCTTTGTGCAACTCGAGCGCTATCTGATCGACGGTCTGGTACGATTCGACTCCTTGCCGGACGATTGGTGGGAAGTCGACGTGGCCCACGGGGCGATCGTCGGGCAGCGTTCCGGCCGCCGGATCAACATCGGTGACCGTATGAAAGTCACCATTGCACGAATCCACCTACCCACGCGTCAACTTGATCTGGCCCCGGCCGAAACCGCAAACCACCATGTAGCGCGCAGCCATCATCCCGGAACTGCAGGCGGGCATACTCGCCGGAAGTCTTCGCGGGCCCCCATCCGCAAGGGCTCGAAAACCCCCAAGAACACCCATCGCACCCGCTCCAAAGGGAAGAGGTCCACACGTTCACGGTAGACACTATGCAGTAGCAACGGCGCCAAACGCCTGATGCAATCGTACATCACGGACAGTGATCGAGTTGTGGTTTACAACAATCAGTTCTGACACATAACCGGGGACCGCGTCCCCATCCTGTTGGCGAGCCCCGTCGGCCACACAGTGGAACGACGGCGAGTGCTACTTCGTCGAAGCGCCGCGGCGAATGGACCATCAACATACACCATCTTGGGAGGAGTCCGCGAACGGAGTTGATTGTCGCCAATTAACTTCGCAGTCTGACTTTAGAGCGGGCGTTATGGCCTTGGTCTATTCTCTATCCGTCTGCTTCCGCTGAAGCGAATCATGTCGGATTCGATGGGAACCCCACCTGCCTCCTCTAGTGTTTTCCGTGGCTAACGAGGGAAGCAGGCGTGCGACGCGGGCATATCCGGTGCAGCCGGCGGGCATCACAGCGTGCCTCCCGCCAGTGCCCATTCGCGCGGTCCGGGTGAGAGCTTGGGGATTCTCAACGATGGGCGGTCCGCGCAGAGGGCGCTTCTCCCGAGGTGTCGTGTAGCACGTAAATGCGGCACGCAGCCGAGCCCCGCCGCCTTGCTCCCAGACAAAAACACCCTTTCGATTTTTCTTGGATAAAGGCGCTTGCTCTGCAAGGCGTTCGAGGCTAGTGTACCGCTCCTGGTATGTACTCTCTGTAGGTACTCTCTAGAGAAGGAGGAATACGATATGGCGAGAGCCGCATTCAAGTGCAAAAGGTGCGATCGGAAGTTCTCGATGGCCGCCCACCTGGCAAGACACATGAACACCATCCACGGGCGTGGAAAAGCCGGCAAGCGCGCCGTTCGCAAAGGAGCCGTCGGACGTCCGCGGAAGACTTTGGGGCGACCAAAGGGACGGCGCACCGCGACAGTCCGGGTCTCTGGTGATGGGGCTGCTCGGGTCATCAGCGAAATGACGAGTTACCTAAGCGAATTGACCACGCAACGCGATTCGCTGGACCTTCAGATCTCGGGAATCCAGAACGCTATGAGCATGATGGACGGCGGACGCTTGGCAGTGCCGAGCGCTCCTCGGCGCGGACGTCCGCCCGGATCCGGCGCCCAAGCGGGCTCGCTGAAGGGCACCATTGTCAAAGTGTTGCGGCAGCGCGGGCGGCCGATGAGCCCCAAGGAAATCGCGGTCAGTGTTGTCAAGGCGGGCTACAAGTCGGGGGCGAAGAACCTCACGAAGGCCGTCAGCAACGCGCTCCCCGAACTGCCGGCAGTGAAGAAGGTGGGGCGGGGCCAGTATCGGATGTAGCCGTCGCCGCCGACACGCGACACGCTGTCCTCCGACGGGGACCGATGTTCTCGCGGGCGAGTGGGACGAAGCAGAGGAAGTTTGCCGAATTAGAGACCCGCGGACGATTGTCCGCGGGTTTTTTGCGCGGTTAGAGAAGGACGTATCAATACGGTGGGAATCGAGCCCAAGCGTGATAGACTAGGCGGGCCATGGTGTTTACGGAGCTTGGATTCGTAGAGTGGCTTCGGCAAAGGCAGCCCGCGCATCGAGCAGTTGAGCTTGGACTCGGTGACGACATGTCGGTGGTTGCGTCGTCGGCGGACCGCTTGCTCACTTCGTGCGATCTACTCCTCGATGGCGTGCACTTCGACAGCAATGACCAGCCTGTGGAGTTGATCGGCAGAAAGGCGATCGCTTGCAGCCTCAGTGACTGCGCCGCGATGGCGGTGCGCCCGCTGGCTGCGACCGTTGCCGTCGCCCTTCCGGTAAAGATGAGTCTGGCAAATGCCAAGGGACTCTATGAAGGCATGTGGCAAATCGCGGGCGAATACGATCTGGCTATTGTGGGCGGTGACACTACACGATGGACCCACCCGCTGGTTATCGACGTTGCGATCACCGCGGAGTCGTATGCCGGGCTGGATCCGGTCGCGCGGTCGGGCGCCCGCCCCGGAGATCTTCTATATGTCACAGGCAGACTCGGTGGGAGCCTGCTTGGAAGTCACCTCACTTTCGTGCCGCGCGTCGCGGAGGCCCGCGTTCTTGCGGGGAGCCTTGGAAAACGCCTTCATGCGATGATCGACATCAGTGACGGACTTGCCCTCGACTTATCGAGGCTGTGTGAAGCCTCTGCCGTCGGCGCCACGTTGGAGGAGGAACGACTGCTGGCCGCGGCGAGCGACGACGCCCGACGCGCCTCGGATGCGGATGGCAAGACGGTGCCGGCGCACGTGTTGGGCGACGGGGAGGACTACGAACTGCTGTTTGCCGTGGAGGGTGAGGTGGCACTCGAGGGTTTGCCGCTGCATCAGGTTGGATATGTGACCGCGTCCGGACTTCGCCTGGCCCGAACGGACGGACGGATCGAAACGCTCGAACCGGCGGGATACGTGCATTGACATCAAACCCGCAAGGGGATTGCTGGGAGACCGGATCGCCCGAAGCGACACTCACGCTCGGCGAGGCGTTGGGGCGATCGCTTCTCGGAGGGATAACGATAGGTCTGGTCGGACCGTTGGGTGCCGGCAAAACGCAGCTGGTCAAGGGCATCGCCGCGGGGAACGGGGCGGGCGATCCACAACAAGTCACAAGTCCTACATTCACCTTGATCCACGAGCACACCGGAGCACTCATGCTATATCACATCGACGCCTATCGACTTCGGAGCGCGGCTGAGCTTACCGCCCTCGGCATCGATGAACTCATACGCCCCGATTCCGCCGTTGTCGTTGAATGGGCTGATCGCGTACGAGACGCGCTGCCGCCGGAGACAGTGTGGATCGACGTCGCCCCGCTTGGGGAGACGATTCGCCGCTTCACGTTCCGGGCGGGCGGCATGCTCAGGAACCGCCTCATTGAGGCGTTCGGTCGCGAGTGAGCGCCTCGAATTGACGCCGATGATGCCGGCGCATAAGGTCGTCACTGGTGAGATGGAAGGGTGTTTTCTCACCCATCCATCCACACCGTTCTCGAAGCACAGGGTCGTTTCCCGGCAGATTGTGAGGGTTCGAATTGGCTAGATGTGACGGAAGAAAGCCCACGGAAATCCGACCGGTCATCATAACGCGCGGTTACACGAAGAACGCGGCCGGATCGGTTTTGATCAAGTCCGGAGAAACGGTCGTCCTCTGCACGGCCTGCTGGGAAGAGGGCGTGCCCGGCTGGAAGGCGGAAAAGGGCGGCGGATGGGTCACGGCTGAGTATGACATGCTGCCGGGCGCGACATCCGAGCGGCGCAGGCGCAACCGGAACAAAGTCGACGGCCGAACCCAGGAGATCCAGAGGCTGATCGGGCGTTCGCTGCGCTCGGTCGTGGACCTCGATCTGCTCGGCGAAAACTCCATTCTGCTCGACTGCGACGTTCTGCAGGCGGACGGCGGCACGCGAACGACCAGTATCACCGGGGCCTACGTAGCGCTCTGCGACGCGGTCCGGTTCGGACTTCGCGCGAAACGGATCCGCAGATCCCCCATACAAGATGCGGTGGCCGCGGTGAGCGTCGGGAGGGTGAACGGACGCATGCTGACGGACCTCGACTATCGAGAGGACGTAGCCGCCGAGGTCGACATGAACGTGGTGATGACCGGGTCGGGCCAGTTCATCGAAATCCAGGGTACGGGCGAGGAAGCCACTTTCACACGAGCGGAACTGGACAGGCTGCTCACCATGGCTTCCCGAGGCATAAAGCGCCTGCTCGAGGTGCAAAC
>CBDUZY010000011.1:0-15538 GCA_965371825.1 uncultured bacterium | reverse complement strand
CGCGCACCCAAGACCACGGGTTCCGCTGCGCTACACCCGTGGCTACAGGCCATTGCCCCCGTTTGGGGCAACAGATGGACGCAACACGTGATGCGGTCCCGGCGATCTGCGCCCGCGGCTGCGATGGTCTAGTTTGAAGCGCGAGTGCCTCCGCTGCGGCTACGACCTTACCGGACTGGCCGAACCCCGCTGTTCCGAGTGCGGCACACCGTTCGAGAGGGCTGAGCAGGCTTCCTGACCCGGTCAGGGGCGGCAAGACTCCGCCGCCCAAACCCGCTTCATTTCTTGTTGGTAACGATTCGCAATTGCAGATAGTCCGTATATAGTCCGGCAGGGACGCGCGGCCTGGGCAAGTCCGCCCGGCACGCGGCCTTTGCCCGAGGGTGTCCCCCGGAGAGGGCCCCCTACGCGGCGATAATTCTGGCTTATGCAATGGCCCTAGCGCGGGAGGGAATGTAATGGATGCGATGCATCGTGGTGAAGGCCCAATCGGCAGAAGCACCGCCGCCGAGTTTATGAGCTTGCTGGAGCCGCTCAAGGAGTCGCTTACGAGGTACATCTATCGCTCGGCGTGGAACAGCGAAGACGCCGCGGACATCGCCCAGCACTCAACTTCCGTAGCTTGGCGGGAGTTCCACCGCTTTCAGCGCGGAACCAATTTCCGGGCCTGGATGTTCAAGATTACGGTTAACGCGGTGTATCGTTTCAACAAGCAGCACCGCCGACACCGCACCGTGGCCGACGTGGATCAGTTCGAGCTCGAGGACGCATCGCTCGAACGCGAAGAGGCCTGGCAATCGATACTGGAGGAGCCCGAGAGAGTCATGCAGGCCCTTGATGATCGCCTGGTGACAGCCCTCGACACTCTCGCCCATGACGCGAGGCAGTGTCTGCTACTCCGCCTGTTAGAGGGGTTCAGCTATCGGGAAATCGCCGAGATGCTGGTGATACCGGTCGGGACGGTTATGTCGCATGTTCACCGGGCACGTCTCAAGCTGCGAGAGCAGTTATCCGAGCTCGCGGTCGAGCACGGCCTGGTCAAGGGGCAACAGCATGAATTGTCGTGAGACCCGACGCTATTTGAGTCCGTATCTGGATTCCGAGCTGGGCAAGACCAAGACCTTCGAAATAAGCGATCACCTTCGTCAGTGCCCGAACTGCACCGACCGCTTCGACAAGGAGCGTAAGGTGGACCTGGTCATCGCCGACCACCTACGGCATGTCCCGTCGCTGGATTGGGAGCAGATCGAACGGACCGCCATGGCGCCTCGCCGAATCTTTCGCCCCTGGCGGATGGGAGCCGTGGGGCTGGCGGCGTGCATCGCCCTGGTCAGTTGGGTCGCGGTCCGGCCGGGCACGGCTACGGCATCCGGGCTGGAGAACTTGGTCGTCGCCCGGTTCACGCAGGCCGCTCCGGAAAAGAAACCCTTTGACGTGGACGCCGACGGGTCGATCGATCTGAAAGCACTGGGGCAGAGCACGCTCGGCGTGTCGCTGGAGATGATTCATGGACCCGAGTCTGGGCCGGGCCACCGTGCGAAGTTCGTTGACGTGCATAGCAGGACAACTGCGAATAACGTCCCGTACCTCGAAGTTCATCTCAACTGTTGCGGCAAGCCCATCGTGGTCGTGATCGCTCGTAGACAAGATGTGCCCAGGCTCGGGGCGCTGCCCGACGGCGCGGAATCCGGTGGCACAATCCGAATGCATCGCCCGTCCGGGCTGAACGTGGGAACGTGGTTCACAGGCGACGTCGTTCTCGTCGCCGTTTCCTACCATCCGGTCAACGATCTCACCGCCACCTTCCACGTCTCCAAGACTTAAACCCCAACACCCGAGCTACGATTCTCTACCGCAGGAAGAGCGTGCCGGCCCGCCGATGTGACCAACGGCAACACGTACTCTCGGTTTACTCGCTCGGCTTCAAAGAAACCGCCAACCAACTGTAGAGCGCCGGTAGGACGAACAGCGTAAGAGCGGTCGAAGTGACCAGCCCGCCGATCACGACCGTGGCAAGTGGTCGTTGGATCTCCGCCCCGATACCGGTTGAGAGCAGCAGCGGCAGCAAACCGAGGATCGTGGTGACGGCCGTCATCAGAACCGGTCTGAGGCGGAGCAGTCCGCCCTCGATAAGAGAATCCTCTAACGACTTGCCGCCGGCCCGCAGTCCGTTGATGCAGCTCACGAGGACAACGCCGTTCTGCACGGCGATCCCAAACAGTGCGATGAACCCGACCGAGGCCGGAACCGAAAGGTATTCACGCGCGATCAGCAGGCCGAAGACGCCGCCTATGAGCGCCAAGGGCACGTTGACGAAGATAATGAACGTGTCGCGCAAGGAACCGAAGGACATCCATAGCATAATGAACACCATGACGACCACGATAGGAACGACTATCGCGAGACGGGCCATCGCCCGCTGCTGATTCTCGAACTGCCCGCCATAGACGACGAAGTACCCCGGCGGCATCTCGACCCGATCACCTATACGACGCTCGATGTCGGCTATCACACTGCCCAGGTCTCGATCCCGAACGTTGCCCTGTACGATCCATCGCCGTTGGTTGTTCTCTCGGTTGATCTGGATCGGCCCGACGACATGCCGCACGTCGGCTACTTGTGCCAGGGGAACGACGGAACCATTGTCACATGGGACGAGGATGTTTCGCAAAGCGTCGAGATCACTCCGTCGATCTTCCTTGAAACGTAAGTGAATACCGTATCGGCGAGTGCCACGGTAGAGCGTGTCAATGACTTCCCCGCCAATGGCCAGCTCGACCATTGTTTGGATCTCGCTAACCGATACTCCGAAGCGCGAGCACGCCGCGCGATCCGCCACTATCTGAATCTGAGGTTGCCCGAAGCTCTGTTCGACGGAGACATCAACGAGACCGGGCACATCTTCGATCGCGCTCCAGACCTCATTGGCCTTGTTCCGCAGGATCTCCAGGTCTTCTCCGTAGATCTTCACTGCGATCTGTGCCTTTATACCTGACAGCAGCTCATCAAACGCGTTCTGGATCGGCTGTGTGAAGTTCAGTTGGACTCCCGGCCAGGTGGACAGCTCCGCACTCAGGGCGCCGACAAGTTCCTGTTTGTTGCCGAACCGGGTCCAGCTATCCAAAGGCCTGAGTTCGATGTGGATCTCTGCGTAGTTGACGGGATGGGGATGGCTTCCTGCTTCCGGTCGCCCGATCCTCGAGACGGTTTCCTCAACCTCCGGGAATCCCATGATTCGCCTCTCGAGTGTCATCACGGTCTCAGTCGCCTTCTCGAGAGAGATCGAAGGAGTCATCGTCACACCGATCAGGATGGACCCCTCCTCGAGTGTGGGAATGAACTCCGTACCCAGAAGCGGGATGACAGCTACGCTGGCGATGAACCCGGTTACGGCGGTTAGGATAACGATAGACCTCGAACGGAGCGCCCGGACAAGCAGCGGATGGTAAACACTCTTCAGCCGCGCAACCAGGAAGAACTCCTTATGCGCGCCCTGTGCAAGGAGTACGGCGGACAGAACCGGGGCAACCACTATCGCCATGAACATGGAGCCGATAAGGGCGAAGGCGATGGTGAACGCCATTGGCGAGAACATCTTGCCCTCTACCCCCTGCAGTGTGAGGATCGGGAGAAATACGGCGATGATGATGGCAATGGAAAACACGACCGGTCGGCTTACTTCTTTGCCGGCCTCGAGTATCACCGCTGCTTTCGGTCTTCCACTGTTGCCCTTGTCGTTAAGATGGCGATGAATGTTCTCGACCATCACAATCGAGCCATCCGCCAACATTCCGATGGCAATGGCAATGCCGCCGAGAGACATGAGGTTCGCCGAGATTCCGGCGAGCCCCATGCACAGAACAGCCACCAGAGCACAAATGGGAAGAGACAGAGCGACTACTATCGCGGTTCTGAGGCTTCCCAGGAACACGAAGAGTGTGAGTATGACGAGCGCCCCTCCTTGGACCAAAGCCTTCTTCACCGTCCAAGTCGCACTATGAACGAGCTCGGCCTGCTCATAGTAGGGTATCAAGCGCACGCCGTCCGGCAGGCCGGCCTCGACTTCGGCGACCTTGTCGTACAGGCGCTCGATCACTTCCGAGCTGTTTTCTCCGAAGAGCTTCAACACCATTCCCGACACGACTTCGCCTTCGCCGTTGTGGGTAACGACCCCTCGGCGAATAGCGTGCCCATATACGACCTCCGCCACATCGCCTACGGTAACGGCGACACCATTCTCGACGGTGATAGGGATACCGCGTATATCCTCCAGGTTGTTCAGCAAACCGATCCCGCGTACGATGGATTCTTCCGATCCGAGTACAAGAAACTGCCCGCCGACATTCTCATTGTTTCGGTGTACAGCCTCTGTGAGATCGTCGAGGGAGAACCGATAGGTCAACAAGGCATCGGGATCCACGCGAATCTCATACTGAAGAACGTGTCCTCCAATGGACAGGATGTCCGTCACACCGCGGACGGTTTGAAGCTGCAGCTTGACAACCCAGTCGTTGAGTTCCCGTAGATAAGCGTTCGGATCCTTCCCCTCCGTGTCGGCGCCCTCGTCGATCGTCAAGTAATAGATGAAGATCTGACCGAGGCCGGTGGAGATGGGACCTAGGATCGGCGGCTCGTGCATCTCCGGCAGTTCGGCCATCGCACTGGTCAGGCGCTCTCCCACGAGCTGACGCGCGAAGTAGATGTCGACACTATCCTCGAAGTACACATATATGACCGCCATGCCGAAGGCAGAGGTGGACTTGATCTGCGTCACGCCCGGAAGCCCGTTCATTGCGGACTCGATTGGGTAACTAATGAGCCTCTCCACCTCCTCGGGTGCCATACCGTGCGCTTCGGCGAACACGGGGACCATTATGGGGGAGATATCCGGGAAGGCGTCTACCGGCATGCGGTGATACGCGTAGACTCCGCACCCGATCAGGGCAACCGTGGCGACAAGAACCAGGCCTCTGGCCTTGAGGGACAGCTCGATGAGTTTGTCGATCATCTCGACTCCTGCAGCTTAAGTGCGAAACGCAACGTGTCTCGATGGATAACCTCTTTGCACTGACGGACAGTGGGCGAGGACCCGCGAGAAGACGACACGCAGCGTCAGTGTCCATGCCCCGCATGGGCGTCCATACCACTGGTAACGATCTTCGCCTTGAGTTCGAATCCGCCATTGACGACGTAGCGTTGACCGGACTTGAGTCCGGCGAGCACCTCTACGCTGTTTCTATCGCTCCGGCCCAGGGAGACCGGCACGGCCTTGAAACCGTCGTGCTCCTCGACAAAAAGAACCGATTCTCCTTCGATCTGCTGTACGGCCTTCTTGGGGACGACGACCGGAACTGTCTCGCCACCTTCGGACAGTTCGGCGGTCACGAACAGTCCCGGCCTCCACAGGCCGTCGGGATTCGGCAGAACAACGCGGGCCAGCGCCGTCCGGGTCGTCTGGTCAATGGTCGGACCCACGAATGAGATCACCCCCTCGGTGGCAATCGTACCCTTGCCGGCTGAAATCTGTACAACCTCTCCCTTTTTCACATAGGGCAGGTCCTTCTGATACACGCTGATATCCACCCAAACCGAACTCAAGTCGGCAACGGTAAAGGCGTCGGAATCGTCGCCGTGCTTCTCGCCGAGCGTGAGGTGCTTGTCTATCACAGTTGCGTCAAACGGCGCCCGCAGAGGATACCAGGCAAGCTTCTCCTCGATCGCGTGAAGATCAACCGGTTCGGCGTCATGGCCACTCGCCGCATCGGCGGCGCAGCCTGTGCAATTCGGGTCGGTGCACACGTGTTCTTCCTCCGGAGCACCGGCGTCTTGCTGGGCGAGAAGTTCCAGCGTATGTATGTCGTCACGTGTGAGACCCAGCACGTAAAGACGCCGCTCCGCCCCTTTGACCTCCATCTTACGTACCCGCAGCGCCTGCTCCGCCTCCAGTAGGTCACGCTGAATGGCGAACGCTATGCTGTCTCGCTTTGCTGCGTACAACGCATCGGCCTTCTTGTACTCAGCCTCGGCAGTCTGATGCTCGCTCTCGCTGGCCACTTTCCTCTCGAGGAGCCGTGTTTCCCTTTGGTAAGCTTCACGGGTGATGGTCAGCTCAGCGTACGCCGAGACGAGTTCACTGCGATAGTCACCCATCGCCTTTCCCTGTGTCTCTCGAAGCACTTCAAGAGACGGCGATCCCTCGAGGACGCTTAGGAAGTGAACGGTGTTGTCATGCACGTCACGGGCACGCGTGAGATCGATCGTGCAACACCCCAGCTCCGACCACTTGGCCAGGTAGTCGACCTTGGCGTCGCCCAACTCGGCACTCTCCAACCACGCAAGCACCTCTCCCTCGTGAAGAGCGTCTCCAAGGTCCTTGAGCACCTCGCGAACAATGCCCGGGGCGCGGGGAACGATATGAGCAACGCGGTCGGCGTTCAGCACGACCGCTCCGGGTAGCTTGATTCGCCGTGTGACACTCCCTGACGTGGCGGTCGCCAAGCTGATTCCGAGCGCGCTGCGCTCTTGATCGCTGAGTGTAATCAGGGTTTCTTCGTCGTGCTCACCGTGTTCGTCATCGTCATGCCCGGCGTGTTCGTCTTCATCAAGGTCAAGCCCGGTATGATCGGCTTCACCATGGTCATGCCCGGTATGATCGGCCTCGTCGTGGTCGTGCCGTTCCTGACTCTGGCCATGGTCGGACGAGGTGTTGTCCGCCGGCTGTTGCCCGCGAACCCATGAGAACGTGGCAGCACCACCCAAACCGATCACAAGGGCAGTCACAATCACTAACGTCGCTTTAGTGTTCATCTGATCGCTTCTCCAGGGAGAACCTCAACCGTATCCCACGGCATAGAGGTCGTCTTCACTCCGCCTCACAACAGGAATGCCGCAATCGCGCTTCGCCACAGGTCTCGTGCGAAGGCACCGAGTTCCGCTCCGTCCACCGGCACGCAGCCACCGGACAGAGCAACACTCGCCGACACGAATGCGGTCAGCGTCCACGTGTACCCTCTTCGTATTCGAGTAGTCACGGTTCAGTTTCTCCTTCTCCGCCGGTCCCCGGCTCCGTGGTCGCGTCGGGCGGGTCGTCGCGTACGAGTTCGGAGTACGGCAGGCCGACGGTTCGCTCCAATTCCGGGATCGCGATCGCGGCGGCCTCGGCGGCGCTTACAAAGCTCTTCCTGGTTTCCAAGAAGGACCGCTGTGCCACCAGGACCGAGGGAAACGAAGCTCGCCCGGCGCGGTAGGCCTCGCGCGAGAGCTCGAGATTACTCTGCGCCAGCGGCAGAGAACGATCACGGTATAACCGCACGAGCTTCCAGGCCGTCGCCGCTTGATCGAGAGCGCTGCCGATTTCCAAGGCAGCGGCTCGCTCCAACGCTACAACCATCTTGCGCGCCTGTTCATACGCGAACCGGGCCTTGGCGATCTGGGCTTGGTTCTGATCGAAAATAGGCAACTCGATATCCAGGCTCGGACCGATGATGAAGTCCGTGTCTCGGTCGCCCTCACTGCGAGGTTCGATGCCCGGAGCGGTCAAACGTCCATTCGCTATGGATTTACGCGCCGTGTCGGCGAGAAGGTCCCGGCCGCCGTCGCTTCTGGGCCGCTCGCCCCGCTCCATCACAAGGCCGAGTTCGAGAGTGGGCCAGGCACCGCGAACCTCCTTACGCAACATCGCCTCGGCGGCGTTCATCGCTTGACGGGCGGCTCGTATGTCGAGACGCCACTCTCCGGCCAAGCCCAGAAGTCGTCCGGTGTCCGGCGTCTTCGCCGGAATATCGGGGAGAGCGTCGACCAGCACGAGGTCATCCGCATTAGTTACTATGCCTAACAATCCAACCAGTGCCCGACGCGCCTCGGAGGCCTCGAATCGTGCGGTTTCCACCCGAGCTTCCGCGCTTAGGGCGAGGCTCTTGGAGAGATTCACATGCAGTTGGCTCGCCGCGCCGGCCTCCTGGCGGGCGATTGCCAACTCCAGCAGGCTCTGCGCCAGGGCGACGTCTTCCCGGGCGATCCGCTGGTGCTCGTCCGCGCCGACCGCCTCGTAGTAGGCGACCTTGGCATCGGCTGCTAGACCGGCTGCCTGCCGCGCGACCTCGAGAACGGCGACATCCAAAGAACGCTCGGCGGCATCTTTCCGAGCGGGCATTTGCCACAGCGTGGCGATGTCCTGGGCAAGGCCGGCCTCGAAATTCGCGAGACCGCCGCCCGCCGGGAACTGCAGGGCGATGCCGAGCGACGGGTTGGATAACAGCCCGGCCTGCACGACGTCCGCTCGGGCCATGCCTATGTCCATAAACGCCGCCTGCAGCGTTGGGTTATTCAGCAAGCAGATTTGGACGGTTTCGTCAGAAGTTATGCCGTCACGCAACAGATCCGCAACCCGGTCGGCGATCGCTTCCTCGGCATCCGGATCATAGACTCGCTCCTGCCCCGTGGCAGTGGCGATTCGTCGTCCCGCAAGCTCGTAGTCCGCCCGCGGGTCCACAGTCGCACAGCCCCCCGCTGCCACGAGCGCGGCACCCAGCCAGACTCTCCAAACACCTCTATTGAGCATTCGCATGATTCCTCTGTGGTCTAGACCATTGGCTTCTCGTGCCGCCTCGAATGGGACACGCGCACAGCCTGCCGAACCAACGTCGCTGTACGTGGCGTCGACTACCAGTTGGGCGACAGAGGAATCAGATCAAGAGTGGGATGTCGCTTATTGGACGAGGGAGTCGAACTTCGGGCGACCGCTCGGGAAGGACGGGCGTGGCGGCCGGCTGGAGACGGTCGATGGTGAGAACTTGAACGACGACGTAGGCAAGACAGACATGCCGTTCCGCGTCGCCGCCGTTGGATCGTCGTGCGAATGGAACCGCAACCGCCGAGCACGGGTCATCCGGGCAATCACTCTCGTGGCCGCACCCGGTGTCGTCGTGGCCGTCGGACTCGTGCTCGCACCCGCCGGGAAGCTCGCGGTCGCACTCGTGCGTGACGAAGCCCGCCACACACAATGACGGTCCGACGAGCATGGACGCGATGGCGAAACTGGCGAGGAAAGTCCGACTCATGACATTACTACGTTAGTGAATCCGCACCGTAGAAGTCAATCACGCCGCGTAACAGCGGCGTAACGGGCGGGCCCCCTTCACGATAGCACACACCACGCCCAACCCCGAGGGGCAGTTATCGGCCTGAACCCACGCAGTCTGAAGCCATCGCCGGATGCAGGCGCGGACTTGCGTTTAGTAACGTACGGCGCGTCCTTCCGCCTACCCCATATGCTTGATGATCGCCTGGCCGAATTCGCTGCACTTGAGGAGCTTGACTTCGATGCCCTCGGCCCGCATCAGTCGCTCGAAGTCGTAGGTCACCTCTCGGGCCCCGATCGCTCCGTCGATGCCCTTGATGACCAGATCAGCCGCCTCGGTCCAACCCATGTAACGCAGCATCATCTCGCCGGAAAGAATCACGCTGCCGGGGTTGACCTTGTCGAGATCGGCGTACTTGGGCGCCGTGCCGTGGGTCGCCTCGAAGATGGCGCGCCCGGTGTCGTAGTTGATGTTGCCGCCCGGGGCAATACCGATTCCACCGACCTGGGCAGCCAGGGCGTCAGACAGGTAGTCGCCGTTGAGGTTCAGCGTGGCGATGACATCGAACTCCGCCGCCCGGGTAAGAACCTGCTGCAGGGCGATGTCGGCGATGGCGTCCTTGATGAGGATTTTTCCGGCTGCGAGCTCGGTCTCCTGCTCGGCGTTGGCGGCCTCCTCACCCTTCTCCTTCTTCGTCCGCTCCCAACGCGACCACGTGTAGGTCTTGTCGGCGAACTCCTCATCGGCGACCTCGTATCCCCAGTCACGGAAGGCCCCCTCCGTGAACTTCATTATGTTGCCCTTGTGGACGAAAGTGACGCTCTTGCGCCCGTTCCTTATTGCATATTCGATAGCCGCCCGGACGAGGCGCTTGCTGCCCTCGCTGCTGACCGGCTTTATGCCTATGGCACTGGTCTCGGGGAAGCGAATAGTCTTGACACCCATCGCGTCCTGAAGGAAGGCGATGACCTTCTTGACCTCCGGCGTGCCGGACTCCCACTCGATACCCGCGTAGATGTCCTCGGTGTTCTCACGGAAGATGACCATGTTCACGCGATCGGGCCTCTTGACCGGCGAAGGCACGCCGTCGAAGTAGCGCACCGGGCGCAGGCACGTGTAGAGGTCCAGCTTTTGCCGCAGGGCGACGTTGAGTGAGCGGATGCCGCCGCCGATTGGCGTCGTGAGCGGGCCCTTGATGCCGACCAGATACTCCTTGAACGCGTTGACCGTGTCCTCGGGAAGCCAGGTGCCGTATTTGTCGTATGACTTCTGGCCGGCGAAGACCTCGAACCATACGATCCGTCGCTTGCCGCCGTAGGCCTTCTCGACCGCTGCGTCGAGCACCTTCGAGGAGGACCGCCAGATATCGCGGCCGGTGCCGTCACCCTCGATGCAGGGGATGATCGGCGTGTCGGGAACGGTCAGCTTTCCTTGGGCCATCGTGATTGGCGAACCGTCGGTTGGCGGCGTCAGATTGTCGAACTTCATCTTGTTTTGGACCTCTATACAGTGTTGCACGCACACCCGGCTTGTCGCATGATCGGCCGGGTTTCGATCGTCGACCCGGTGTCGAGCCAAAGGACGAAGAACGGGCATGTTAGAGCGATTCCGGCCAACCGTCAAATGACGCGGTGTTGCGTGCACGATCTCGCAAAAGCTGCTGGCCGGCATCGGAACCGTTGAGCGAAACGACAGCTTGCCTTTCCGGTCCGCCCTCGCTAAATGAGGACATCATCACCGCCGGGTCGGCGTACAGCCGCAGCGCGGCGAGAGTTTGCAGGAGGGCCGCAGAATGCCGGAGCTACCCGAAGTCGAGACGATCGCCCGGCAATTGGACCACCATCTCAGAGGGTGGCACCTCGGCCGGGTTGTGCTCTCGCGACGCGATATCGTCCACGGCAGCACCCGGTCGCTGAAACGCCTTCTGCCCGGCAACCAGGTGCAATGCGTCCGCCGCCGCGGCAAACGCGTGATCCTCGATCTCGCCAGGGAATCCGATCCGCGTCGGGATGTGTGCCCCTGCTCTCGAGCAGTGCCGCCCCCTCTGATGGAGCTTGTGTTCCATCTCGGAATGACCGGACAACTGACCGTCCGTCCGACCGACGATCCGCTGGAACCTCACACACACTTGCGAATCGCCATCGAACGAACCAGGCGCGAGCTTCGTTTCCGCGACCCGCGCCGTTTCGGAGGGGTCTGGTGTTTGACGGACCGGGAGTCACGCAGCGGGAGGATGCTTGGCGAGCTGGGGCCCGAACCACTGGAGCTCACCGTTGCCGACTTCAGGCGGTTGCTTGGGCGTAAGAGGCAGATCAAGGCGCTCCTGTTGGATCAACGTGCGATCGCCGGCCTGGGCAACATCTACTGCGACGAGACGCTGCACGCCGCGTCCATTCACCCGCTGACGCGGGCTGATCTTCTCGATCGGCAGCAGTCCGCCCGGCTCCTGCGTGCGATCAAGACGACGCTTCGGCGGGCGATACGTTTCAACGGTTCGACAATCTCCGACTACCGAGGTGCCGACGGCCAGACCGGGTCCTTCCAGAGATTCCACCGCGTTTATCAGAAAAAAGGTAGTTCATGCCACACCTGTGACACTCCCATCGAGCGCATCCTCGCCGCCGGTCGGTCGACCTTCCTTTGTCCCTCGTGCCAGTGCACACCGAAAGGCCGACGCTGAGTCTGACCGAAACGAGCCCGTGCTCTCGCATCACAACGCACCCTTATTCACCGCAGAGAGCGCAGAGCACGCTGAGTGGGCTTGAGGTGTCTGTAGTAGCCAACTGGCTTGATGGGCGACGAGCGGCTCGATCCGCGCGTACCGTCTGGTGTCGCGAGCGAGGTCTCGGCGCTCGGTCGGGAACTCCTACGGTTCAATAACCTCCGCGCTCTCCGCGCCCTCTGCGGTGAGATGTCCGAACTAGCCGGTCGAGGCTCCGGGTTGTGTTGAAGCGTGCACCAGCACGTAACGTCGGTAGTACGCGATGCCCAGACAAGTGAGCGGGATCGCCAGGATCAAGCCCAAGAATCCCAGCAGCTTGCCCCAGATGAACACGCCGAGCAGAATCGCGACGGGACGCAACCCGGTCGCCTTGCCCATGACCCGCGGAGTGATAATCGAGTCCTGAATCATCTGCACGACGGCGAAGATCAGCAGTACCAGGAAGATCGACCCGGCGAGACTCGCGTCCAGTTCGATTGCCCGCAGGCCGGCGAGCATGAGGGCGGGGACGATCGCGACCATTTGAAGATAGGGCACCATGTTGAGCAGCCCCACGAACGCTCCGAACGGTACAGCCATCGGAAGTCCCATGATCGTGAAACCGATCGTGAAGAGCGTCCCGACCAGCAGCGCCACCACGAACTGCCCACGAAAGTACTTCCGCATCGCGGTGTTGAACTGCCCGAGGAACTCGACGGTCGTGTCACGGTAGTTCGGCGGAAGGAAGCTGGGCCAGATCCTCGCATACTCCGGGAAGTCGAGCAGCAGGAACACCAGATAGAGAAGGACCACGATCAGGCCGGTCAGACCGAGCAGGAGGTTCAGGGCGAAGCTGAACACCGTCCACCCGCCGATGGCCAATTGCTTGGCGGCGTTCAACATCAGGTTGCGGAACTCGTCCGACTGGGTGAACTCGATGGCATCCTCCAGTACGTTGCCGATGAACGTGCCGGAAACACCCGAGCGAAGCTCCGCGAATCGCTCCGCACGGCTTCTATCTCCGGCGTCGTTTCGAAACTGTCCCCAACCTTCGGAGAGCTCATGCCAGCCCAGGGCGGTCTTCTCGACAGGTTCATCGCCCGACTCGGACTGGGCAGCCGGGGAAACCGGCGGCACTGATTCACCCGTCGCTACCGAAGTGGAGGCGGCTAGATCGCCACGCAGCGTGTCGAGGTCGCGGCCGAAGCGTGTCACCTGGCTGACCATCAGCGGAACGATCAGCACTACCAAGGCGAGCCCCGCAATCGCCAGACCGCCGAGCGTGAGCGCCACAGCCAATCCTCGCCGCTTCGTCTTCTTCTCGAAGAGCGTCACCAGCGGGTTAAGCAGATAGGCCAGCACGACCGCGGCTGCGAAAGGCAGCAACACGTCGGACAGATACCGAAGCAGGAAGAACAGCGCGACGAGCGTGACGGCGCTGAGCACCATCCGCACGACGCGGTCGAAGGTGTATTGATCCTTCTCGTTACCCATCACGGTCTCCGGGTGGGATTGGAACACGATACGCGGGCGAAGGCAAACTCGGCCGGCTCCTTAGGGGTGTGGACGATCTGGCTCTGCGTGCTCCGAGCGAGCGACTCAGTACGTCCCCGAGCAGTACGATTATCGCCGCTGCTGTTTCACCTGCGCGGCAAATCGCCTATACTGCACGGCTCGGACGCCAGGGCCAATGGGGGCCGTTCAGTAACGATCCGGTCCAACGACATCGGCGTGCTCGCGCAGGCTCCCGACGAGTCGGGATTCTATTCCGCCTGCGGCTCGGACGATCCGTACCGCGACCGTCAGGGAGCGGCAACGAGAAATGAGGTGCTCCCGCCCTTGGGGAGCAGCACCGCACGACAATGGCTGATCTTCGACTAATCCGCAACTTCAGCATCGTGGCCCATATCGACCACGGCAAGAGCACGCTGGCCGACCGCATCCTCGAGTACACCGGCGTGGTCTCCAAGCGGGAGATGCGCGAGCAGTTCCTCGACGACATGGACCTCGAGCGCGAGCTGGGGATCACCATCAAGGCCAACCGGGCAACTGTGCCATACAGACACAATGGTGAGACGTACATTCTCAACCTGATCGACACGCCCGGCCACGTGGACTTCCACTACGAGGTTTCGAGGGCCCTGGCCGCCTGTGAGGGCGTTCTCGTTCTGGTCGACGCGACGCAGGGGGTCCAGGCCCAGACCGTCGCCAACGCTTACCTCGCTCTCGAGGCCGACCTCGAGATCATCCTCGTGATCAACAAGATCGACCTTCCCGCCGCCATGCCGGAGGACACCGCCTTGGAGGCCGAGCATATCCTCGGTCTCGACGCCGCGAGCGCCGTTTTCACCAGCGGCAAGACCGGTAACGGCGTGGACGACCTGCTCGGGGCCATTGTCGAGCGAATCCCGCCGCCCAAGGGAGACCCCGCCGGTAAGCTCCGGGCGCTTATCTACGACGCCAAGTCGGACGTCCACCGCGGCGTGATCTCCCACGCCCGGGTTTTCGACGGCAGCTTCAAACGAGGTGACAAGATCGACTTGCTGGCTGCGGGGCGGAGCTTCCTCGTAACGGAGGTGGGCAAGTTCACGCCCAAGCCAACGCCCGTGGAATCGCTCGGTGCCGGCGAGGTCGGGTACTTCTTCGCCGGGATAAAGACGCTTGCGGACGTGAGCATCGGCGACACGATCACGCTGTCATCGGACCGCACCGATCGGCCGCTCCCCGGGTATCAACCGCCGCAGCAGATGGTGTTCTGCGACTTCTACCCGGGCATCGGTACAACCACCGACCAGCTTCGAGAGGCTATGGAGAAGCTCTGGCTCAACGACAGCTCCTTCACGTATTCGACCGCTTCCTCGGATGCCCTCGGGATCGGCTTTCGCTGCGGATTCCTGGGCCTGCTACACATGCGGATTATACAGGAACGCCTCGAGCGCGAGGGCGATGTATCCGTCGTACAGACGGCCCCGACCGTCACGTATGAGATCCTGCTCAAAGACGGGACGGTCAAGCGGATCGAGTCGCCGAGCGAGCTTCCGGATCTCGCCGGTGTCGAGGAGATTCGCGAGCCGTTCGTGAACGCTCAGCTCATAGTCCCGGCTGAGTTCGTCGGTCCGGTGATGCAGCTCGCCCTCGATCGCCGCGGCAAGCAGGTCCGGACGGAGTACCTCTCGCCGACGCGGGTGATGATGACCTACGACCTCCCCCTGTGCGAGATCATCTACGACTTCTACGACAAGCTGAAGAGCTGCACGCGGGGCTACGGCACCGCCGACTACCACCTCCGCGGCTTCGAGCCCGGCGACATGGTCAAAATGGACGTCCTGGTGAACGGGGCCCCGGTGGACGCGTTGTCGGTGATCGTCCACCGCGACAAGGCCCAGTGGCGAGGCCGGCGGCTGATCCACCGCCTCAAGAAAGAGATCGACCGCCACATGTTCGAGATACCGCTGCAGGCGGCGATCGGGGCGAAGATCATCGCCCGGGAGACGATCCGCCCCTACCGCAAGGACGTGACCGCCAAGTGCTACGGCGGCGACATCACGCGGAAGCGGAAGCTCCTGGAGAAGCAGAAGGAGGGCAAGAAGCGAATGCGGACAGTCGGGAACGTCTCCATCCCGCAGAAGGCGTTCCTCTCGATCCTCGATCCGGATGACTAGACTACGCGCCCGGGAGGACTCGAACCTCCAACCTACTGGTTCGAAGCCAGTCACTCTATCCAATTGAGCTACGGGCGCTTGTCGGACCGCGATCA
>CBDUZY010000010.1:0-15670 GCA_965371825.1 uncultured bacterium | reverse complement strand
TGTCAAATCTTTCCCAACTTTTTTGTTGACGGGAAACCGTGACATATGTACCGTGTAGGGAACCTGGGGGGTATGGACAATATAAGAAGTGTGGGGCCTACGAGGATGGTTAGGTCGGAGATACATCATGGCGGATGGACAGATCAAGACGGTCTTCACGACCGGCGAAGTAGCTCAAATCTGCAAGGTCAGCCAGCAGACGGTTATCCGCTGCTTTGACAGCGGACGGCTTAAGGGATTCCGCGTGCCGGGCTCGAGGTTCCGGCGCATCCCGCGCGAGGCACTGATCGCCTTTATGAAGAACAACCAGATCCCGATGGAGCAGCTCGACAGCGGGAAGAGGCGGGTGCTCGTGGTCGACGATGATGAGGCGATCACGGAGATGTTTACGGAGCTGCTCGAGCGCGACGGACGTTTCGAGGTGAAGACAGCCTCGACCGGTTATGACGCCGGGATACTGACCGAGCGGTTTCGTCCGGACGTGCTGTTATTGGACTTCAAGCTCCCGGACATCAACGGGAACGTCGTCTGCCGGACCATTCGAACCAACCCGAACTTCAAGCACATGCAGATCATCATTATCAGCGGGGTGGCGGATCCGGACGAGGTAGCGGAACTCAAGTCCGCCGGCGCGGACGACTTCATCCGCAAGCCGTTCGACATCAACGTAGTCATTAACCGCATCGCGGAGCTGCTGAAGGTCGCGTAGACCGCGCGGCGCTTGGGGGATCTTGTCCTTTCGGAGGTGGTGGAGCCATGAGCGTCGCCGTCAGCCCGTCCAGCGTGCGCCCCGGCCCGGCTGCGGAGCGGGTGGAGCTGATTCTAGGCCACCTGGACCGCCTGCCCTCCCTTCCACCGGTCGTTGCGAAGCTGCTCGCGGTTACTTCATCCGATGAATCATCCGCGCGGGACGTCGGCGAGGTTATCGAACTGGACGCGGCCCTGACGGCTGGGCTGTTGCGTCTCGTGCGCCGAGCAGATCTGGGAGCGCCTCGGGGAACGACGACCGTCGCCCGTGCCGTTACGCTGCTCGGTTTTCAGACGGTCCGTAATGCGGTCCTGACCACTCAGTTTTTCGACACCCTTTCCAGGCGGGATGCCCACGATAGCGCCGAGGCGGTTCGTAAGGGACTCTGGCGCCACAGCTTGGCTGTGGCGTGCGCAGCCGAGCTGCTCGGCGGTCGGATCGGTCTGGAAGCGGGAAAGGGCGAGGCTTTCGTCTGCGGACTTCTGCATGACATCGGCAAGATCGCGCTTGATGTCTGCTTGCCGAAGAGCTACACGCGCATCGCAGAACGCGTGATGCGCCGGCGGGAGTGCATATGCGACGTCGAGCGCGAGGTTCTCGGCCTCGATCACACGATCGCGGGTAAACGGCTGGTGTCCAGATGGGGCCTTCCGCGTCCGGTGGTCGAGTGCGCTTGGCTCCATCACCAGGGTCCCGAGGCCCTGCCGTCGTCCGTGTCTTGCGCGCGGCTCGTAAAGGTGATCCATCTAGCCGACAATCTGATCCGCCGGGCGGGGACCGGATTCTCCGGCTATCAACACGTCTGCGACATAGATGCCCTGGCAGTTGAACTCGGCCTGCAACCGGATTCGGTCAACGAAGTGGTCGAACTTGTGCCACAGCGTTTGGCACCTTACCTCGAACTTGTCGGTCTCGATGAATCCTGCGACTCGGCTCCCGTAGAGGAGGTTTCGCAAGAGGTCGAACGGCGGCTCCGTCAGGCAAACGCAACGCTGGCAACATCTAATCGTGAGCTGAAGCTTCGGGCTGCGTGGCTCGATTCGATCGAGCGGTTTAGCCGGAAGCTGACGGAGCACGACCGCGTCGGCGACGTGTGCGCAGCCGCTGCCGAGGCGGTTCAGCGTCTGTTCCCCGCCGAGACCGTCGTGGCCTTCGCCGCCGGCGGCTCCGGCGCTCGCTATCTTCACGCCGGCTGGTACGATGCCTCGAGCCGGCAACGATCGACGTCGGTAACCGAGCTTGGTGGATCGGATACGCTGCCCCTGCACGGCGCGCGAACCCCCGGTTTGATTCCCGCGCCGTCGGGAAGTTGCGAGATCTGGGAGCGCTGCGGCGGTCCGTCGCCCAGCGGTGAACTGTGGATGCTGCCGCTTAGGACCGACACGATGACCGGAGGAATCCTTTTCGTCGCCGACGAGGACGCTCTTCATCCCTATCGCGCTGCGACTGATGACTGCGCCGGACTCGCACGGGCGATAGCTCTGGCGATCTCCTCATCCTGGGCGAGGGTCGAGGCGGAGAGGATGGCCGAGGAACTTCTCGATCTCAACCGCAGGTTTCGGGAGGCGCAGGCGGGACTCTTGCGCGTGCGCTCGATGTCGATGGTCGCGGAGATGGCCGCCGGAGCGGCGCACGAACTGAACAATCCGCTCGCCGTTATCTCCGGTCGTGCCCAGATGGAACTCCCAGCCGTGGAAGATCCCGAGCGCCGCCGAGGCCTGGAGATCATCGTCGAACAGACCAAGAAGGCCTCTCGAATCGTTCAGGAGTTGATGAACTTCGCGAAGCCCGAACCTCCCACGCCCATCCTCCAACCGCTCGGTGGCGTGCTCGAAGCGCTGTATCAGCACTGGCGCGACGTGTTGGGAGAGCGATCCGGTAAGTTGAAACTCGCCGTCGAAGAGCCTGATGTCAGCGTTTACGCCGACGCCGCCCAGGTCATGGAGATCTTGAACGCGGTGATGTCGAACGCGGTCGAAGCGGCCGATTCTGCCAAAGGAACCGTGCAAATCAACTCCCCCTCGAGACTGTCCGATGAGACAGTCCGTATCGTTGTGGAGGACAACGGTAAGGGTATGACGCCGGATGTCGTGGAGCATGCCCTCGATCCGTTCTTCTCCGATCGCCCCGCGGGTCGTGGTCGGGGCTTGGGTCTTTCGCGGGCGTATCGCCTCGCGGAAGTGAACGGCGGTCGCTTATGGATCGACTCGACGCCGAACGTCGGAACCACCGTCAGCATCGAACTACCCGCGCGCCCGCACTTGTCATAGTCGCACATACCGTCCATTGCTCAGACTCCGTCGATGTGTTCGGACTCCAGGGTGCTTCTGTAGGAGTCGGCGGCTGATGGCGGACAGGCCGACCAAGATTCTCCTCGTCGAGCCGGAACCGCAGCTCGTTGAGCTTCTGGTCAATTCGCTGACGCGTCGTTTTGACGCTCAGATTACCTGTGTCGCAGACGCAAAATCGTGCCTCGACGTGGAGCTGCTCGAGCCCCACGATCTGGTGATCGCCGACTGGGATCTCGCGGACGCCGACGGACTCAAGCTCGCCGAGCAGCTCATGTCGCTCGGTTCCAGACCCGTGATCCTCTTGGCCGAGTTACCCTCGCGCGATGACGTCATCGCAGCCTTACGGGCGGGTGTGTGTGATCTTTTCGTCAAACCCTTCCCGGTCGAGGAGATGCTTGACACGGCTCAGAGCGTTCTCTACGGCCACGAGGTCAAGCGTCGCCAGGCGGTCAGATATCGTCGACTGCGCGAACTCGTTCGACATGTAATCCGCGAGCGTCGCGACCTGAACCGCAGGATCGAACTCGTTTGCCGTGATCTGGTCGAGGCCCATCGACGACTCGCCCATCGCGTGGTCCAGTCGGACGGGATGCGAGCCGCCGCCCGTTGACGCGACTGAAACCCGGCCAACCTAAGCGGCTTACGTTCTTGTCATTCCTACCGAACTATACTGTCCGGACCTGTCAGGCTGGTTGTTGTAGCGGCCTGCGTCCTCGCAGGCCGGGTTCCCGGGCAAGTGATATTGCACCGCAGGGCTACGTGTACCTTTCTGGAAACGGCACTAGAACAGCCACAGGAATAGCGCGACATCTACAGCGATGGCGACGGCGATGGCGGCGGCCATCTTCCATGTTGTGGGTATACGCGCCGGAGGTGGGTCGAGGAGCCGCCGGGCGTAACGGCGCTCCGCGGGATCGGCGCTTAGCAGTACCTTGTCGCGGCACTCATTGATCAGGTCACGTGTTTCCACGGCTGACAGGCCGAACTCGGCCCCGAAACGCATGATTTGCGCTCTCTGAGAGGCAGTCAGGCGACCGGCACGCAGTTCGTGATCGATCATTTCCTGGAGAATCGTCTCCGTGTCCAGCCGCGCCCACCCGCTCGTAGCTTCGTCGACTTCGCGCTGCCGTTGCGCGTCGTGGCCGTGGCTGTCTTGCCGCATGATCCCGTACCCCTCCAGTACAGATCATAGCCGAGAATAGCAGTGGTTTCTCGCGGACGTGGAGCCCCAAAGCACTGCGCGCTACGGCAACACTCACAACCGCGACCTTATCGGATGGGCGTCGTGAATGTCGTACGGTGATCCCGGTCCCTATCGGACCCGCAGACTCGTCGCCGGTGCTGGTCCAGCCACCTGGCCCCCACGGCTGCACGTTCGTTCAAAACGCGTGTGCCGGTTCGTCGATGCTCTCGTCGATGTGCTGCTGGGTGGATTGCTCGCCATCGTAGGTAAACAGGATCGGTTCGTCGTCGATGCGGGCGTTCAGGTGGACGGGACGTTTCCATACTGAATGAAGCTGCTTGAGGGTGTCGACGGCGAACTTGATCTCGATGTCCGCCCCGCAGTGGCGGTGGGTGAGATACAGCTCCCCGCGATTGCGGTAGTTGCCGTCCATCACGTAGATGTACGGTTGAGCGTGGTTGGTCAGCATGAACAGCAGCTGTCTCTTGATCTTGTCGAAGTCGCGGTTGACGACGACCATCCTGCCCGTGGCCGGGTCCTGTCTGTAGTGGTAGAGATCCTGCTCGTCGACGAACTCCGGTGTGAGGAACTCGTCGAGAAAGGTCACGTCGTTGTATAGCTTGCGGACCTCGAAGATCTTCTCTCTTCCCGGAGATCCGCGCCCGACGACTCGGCCTTTGGGGATCTTGTCCTTGCCCCACTCGCGCCGGACAGTCATGTTGTCGCAGGCGTCGTACTCGGGACCGTACCGCCCGGTGTTCCAGCGCCTTTCGATGTCCCGCAGCAGCTCGATGCCCAGCTTGTACGGGTTCAACCTCCCCGGCGACGTTGCCAGCGTGCCGGCGTGGTGCTCGCAGTAGTCGATCAGCTCGTCGTCGCGCAGGATGTAGTTGGTCATCATCGTGGAGTGCCAGTAGCTGGCCCACCCCTCGTTCATGATCTTCGTCTGAGCCTGCGGGGCGAAATAATAAGCTTCCTCGCGGATCATCGAGAAGATGTCCGCCTCCCAGTCTTCCAGCGGGGCGTTGTGGAGCAGAAACAGCATCACGTCGCGCACCGGTTTCGCGGGGAATCGAACCTTCGCCCGAACCTGCTCTTTCTCCTGCGAGGCCTGCTCCTTCTTGACTTTCAGCGGCGGATTGATGTATCGGTCCATGTAGCTCTTTGCGGGGAATCGAGTGGCCTCGGGCTTCTTCTGCTCTTTCCTCTCGGACTTGGGCGACCTCTTGGGTTCCCGGCGCATCAAGACCGAGTGGGGGTCGATCAGATTCTCGAGCGACAGATACGTTTCGATGGCCTGTTCCACGCGCGACAAACCGTACCGCTCGATGTAGCGGCGAACGCGGGTGGCGTGGTTGGCCATCTCGTCGATCATCTTACGGTCCGTTCGGCTGAACCAGATGTTGTTCTTGAAGAAGTCGTTGTGGGCGTAGACATGGGCGATGACCGTCTTGTGGTCTACCGACATGTTGTCGTTGAGCAGGTACGCGTAGCACGGATCATTATTGATCACCATCTCGTAAATGCGGCCCAACCCGTACGTGTGCTGCTTCCGCAGGCGCTCGTACTCCATGCCGAATCGCCAGTGCGGGTATCGCTGTGGAAAGCCTCCGTAGGCGGCGACCTGGGCCATCTCCTTCGAGTTCAGCACCTCGAAGACCGTGGGGAAGAAGTCAAGCTCCTCCCGCCGGGCATGCTCGGCGATGATCTCGGCTTGTTCGGCTATCTCGCTTGGGAGCGTCGCGTTCATGGGGTTACCGTCCCGCCGAGAAGAAGGTCTTGATACTGTCGTAAATGTCGTCCTTGGTGTTCACCCGGCTGGTGGTGACCGTTTCCGCTTCGGAAAGGTGCTCGTCTATGACGTTGATGAAGTTCCCGCTCCCGTAGGCGCTGGCGACCTGGCAGTAGCCGAACATGTTCAGGGCCGGCAAGAGGTGCTCCTGGAGTAACGTGCAGCACTCCTTGCTGTCGGATTCACTGCTGTTGTCGCCGTCGGAGAAGTGGAACAGGTAGACGTTCCAGTCGATCGGTGCGTAGTTACTCTCGATCAACTCGCGGGCGAGGCGGTAGGCGCTGCTGATCCGCGTGCCCCCGTCTTCCCGGATTCTGAAGAAGGTCTCCCGATCGACCTCGCCGGCGCGGACGTCGTGTACGATGTAGCGGCTCTCGATGCCCTGGTAGTTCCTGCGGAGCCAGGCGTCGATCCAGAATGCCTCCAGGCGGACGAGCTCCTTCTGCTCGTCACCCATCGATCCCGACACGTCCATCATATAGATGATGACCGCGTTCGACTGGGGGCTCAGGATCGTCTTCCAGCTTCGATAGACCTTGTCTCGTCGCTCGAAGATAATCCGCGGCGTGTCGGGGTTGTAGAGCCCCGACATGATCTGGCGGCGCAGAGCCCGGCGGAAGGTCCGCTTGAAGTGCCGTAGCGATTCCGGACCCGACTGACGGACCCCGCTGTAGCGATCGCGCTCGGCCGTGATCCGCTGTTTACCTTTTGGCTTGATCCGTGGAAGCTGCAACTCCTCGCCGAGGATGTCGGCCAACTCGTCCAGGCTGACGTCGACCTCGAGGATGTGGCGACCTTCCTCGGTCCCCCCGGGGCCCAGACCGCCCTCACCGCTGACGTTATCGCCGGGCTTGCCGTCGCCCCGGCCTACACCGCCGTCGTTGTTGTCACCGTATCGAAAGTGGGGGATGTCGATCCCGCGGACGGGAATGCTTATGAACTTCTTTCCTTCACGGCCCAGGAGTTCGCCGCGCGTAAGGAACTTGCGCAGATCCTCGCGGATCCTTCCCTTTACGATCTTGCGAAACCGCTGATGGTCTTTGTCGATCTGCAAGGCCGTTGTCTCCCGGGCCCACCGCCGCGAATCTAACTCCCCGCGGACCCCTCTCAGGTAAACGAACGAGAGCCACCGAGCCGTGGGCGTTGGTTCCCATGCAACTCATGCGCGCGGCTATGACTTTTCCTGCTCCTCTTTGGTGTCGCCGCGGGCGAAGATGCTGGCGACGTAATTCAACACGTCGGTGGCGCTGGTCTCGTTGTACCCGAAGTACTTGATGAGACGCTGTTTGACGACGTCGATCTTCGCCTGGGTGTCGTCATCCACAACGCCGGACACGACGTTCTTGAGCTTGATCGTGTCACGCTGGTCCTCGAACAGCTTCAGTTCGAGCGCCTTCTGCAGTCTCGCATTGGTGTGGTAATCGAACTTCTTGCCGTCGAGGGAGAGAGCGCCGATGTAGTTCATGATCTCCTGTCTGAAGTCGTCCTTGCGGCTCTCGGGAATATCGATCTTCTCCTCGATCGAACGCATCAACCGCTCGTCCGGTTCCTCGTCGCGCCCAGTGTATTTGTTGCGTACTTTTTCGTGCTGGGTGTAAGCCCGGACGTTCTCGATGTAGTTCGAGCAAAGCCGCGTGATGGCGTCCTCGTCCGCACTGATCGCTCTTTGCACCTCCGACTTGAGGATGTCCTCATACTCCTCCCGTACCGTGGCAAGGAGCTCGCGATAGCGGCTCTTCAACTCCTCGTCGGTGATCAAGCTGTGGTGGGACAGACCGCCCTCGAGTTCGTTCATCACCATGAAGGGGTTGATGCACTTCTCCTGAATCGCCTGATCGCTCACCAGGGAGTTCGAGAGCTTGTCCTGGATGTACCGCGGACTGATGCCCACCATTCCCTCGCGCACGGATTCGTCGCGCAACTCGCGGACCGAATCCTCGGTGAAGTTGGGGATGCTCTTGCCGTTGTACAGTTTAAGCTTCTGCATCAGCGTCAGGCCGGCCTTCTTGGGCTCCTCGAGACGGGTCAGGATCGCCCACATCGCCGCCGTCTCGATGGTGTGCGGAGCGATGTGAATCCCGCGGATTCGCTCTTTGTTGAAGTCCTTCATGTAGATGGCGATCTCGTCTTCGAGGCAGATGTTGTAAGGGATATCGATCTTGATCGTGCGGTCGCGGAACGCCTCCATCAGTTCGTTGGACTGCAGCTTCTTGTACTCGGGCTCGTTCGTGTGACCGATGATGACCTCGTCGATGTGCGTCTGAGCGAATTTCTTGGGCTTTATCATGTGCTCCTGCGACGCCCCGAGAAGATCGTACAGAAAAGCGACATCCAGCTTGAGGACCTCGATGAACTCGATCATGCCCCGGTTGGCGATGTTCAGCTCACCATCGAAGTTGAAGGCCCGTGGGTCGCTGTCGCTGCCGTACTCGGCGATTTTGCGGTAGTTGATGTCGCCGGTCAGCTCCGTCGAGTCCTGGTTCTTCTCGTCCTTGGGTTGGAACGTGCCGATCCCGACCCGGTCCTTCTCACTGAGGATAATGCGGCGAACGCGAACGTGGTCGATTACTTTTCGCCAGTCCCCGTCGTGCCGGACCAGCAGATCCTCGAAGATCTTCCGGCAGAACGGATCCAGCGCCCCGTCGATCCGTAGCTGCAGTCCATCCTCCAGGTCCTCGTTAATTTTGGCGAGTACGGCCTTTCGAGCGTCTCGGGGGATCAGCTTGAGCGGCTCCTCGTGCATCGGGCACGGGCATACGACCGTTTTCCCGTCTTCATCCGGCAGGTGCCACGAGAATGTGTACAGGGCTCCCTCGTCCAGCTGCGAGTAGTACTCCAGGCCCTTCTTGAGCAGCCGCGCGATCGTGCTCTTCGAGGACCCGACCGGACCGTGCAGAAGCAGAATGCGCCGCTCCGTGCCGTACTGATGCGATGCGGACTTGAAGAAGTCCACAAGATTCATGAGCGGTTTGTCGAGACCGAAGATCGCGTCGGCGCCGTCGTCGAACGGATCCGAGAAGAAACGATAGCGCATCATCTCCTGGCGCAGGGACTTGTAGCGCTCGAACCCGAAGTGAACGATCATGTCGTAAATGCGCTGAAACGAATCACGCGCTACGCGCGGATTGGCCACGACTAGATCGAGGTATTCCTGAAACGAACCTTCCCAGTGTTGCTCACGGAACCGGCTCGGGCTCAGCTGCTCTTCAACGGCGGAAACGATGTCGTTCGCATTTACCATGGCTAAAGCTCTCCATGCAGCCTCCGTCCCCTCTCTGCATGCCGATCTACTACGTTCGTGACTTGAGGGGCGCGCCGACGATGCACTCGGTAGTGCCTGCCGGGCGGTCTCCCCTCAGCACTTCGGGGCCACCGGCACCTTGAGACTGCTTTCCCGTTGACCCGATAAATCGTAGGACGATGCACGCGCCGAGTCAACGGCGAATGCGCCTAAGTGTCTGTCAGTACTAAGGTTAACGTTCGTAAACATCGCCGCAAAAACCGCCGGCGCGCGTTCCTTTCGCCATCAATCGTGGCTTCGTAAGGATATCGACCGCACGGGTCGGAGCCTGTTGGAATAGTACGTGCCTATATGCCGACACCGTGCGCACCCACTACTTTCCGGTTGTGCATTCACTCAGCGCATTCTCACGGTTTCAGGCGTCGGCGTTACTCGGCGCCGACCACAAGTCGTCTCCGTACGGCGTGCCGATGCAACACTCGATCACGGAACCTGACCGCATTATCGGGCACGCTTAACCTCCGAGCTTTACCGAAAGTGTAGAACGTGCTAGTGCTGATTCAATCGCATGTCGTTGCGTCGGTTTCATGCTCACCCCAGGCCGTATCGACGGCGGCGCGCATCCGCGCCGCTGCCGCGGCGACGTCGCTTCGCGAGATGATCGAAGAGCAAGCACAGATGCAACAAGTCGCGTACGCCAGGACCGACCCTACGTTGTGCGTGTCGATGCCGCCTATCGCAACCAGTGGCAGCGAGGTGAGCTTATCGGCAGTCGCGAGCGTTTTCGGACCCGCAACGTGGTCCCCAGGTTTGGTAGCGGTAGCGAACACAGGTCCGACGGCAATGTAGTCCGGGGCTGCCGCCACCGCCGCCCGGACCTGATCGACGTCGTGGGTGCTTACACCCACGATGCAGGTTGCGGGCACGACACGCCGGACGGTCGCGACACTTAGATCCTCCTGCCCGAGATGGACACCGTGGGCCCCACTGGCGACCGCAACGTCAGGCCGGTCGTTGATGATCAGTATCTTACCCATATCGCGGCAGAGATCGGCCAGTCGCCTCGCTCGAGCGAGCAGCTCGCGGTCGTTCAGGTGCTTCTCGCGAAGTTGAATGCAGTCCGCACCGCCGCGAAGTGCCGCCTCGGCTGCCTCGAACCAATCACCGCCGCAGAGCGACTCGGTCAGTATGACGTAGAGCCGCATTTCGCCGAACCTGTTGCGGGCACGAATCGTCAGGGCGAGTCGCCGTTCGAGTTCGTAGCCTCGATATCGGAGAGTTTCGATAGTCGCCGCGAATTCCGGGTCCAACGTCTTGCCATATTCCTCGATCGCCCGCAGGGCCTCGCCTAGTCGCCGACCGGCCGCTACGGCCACGTCGCGGGCCCCGGACCGTTCATACTCGGTCCGCCCGGCGATCTCTCGGCCGACATCTCCGACGATATCCCGCCCCGCGATAAACGGACCTCCGGCGAGTCCTTTCGTCCTTCCTTCCAAATGCCGCACCGCACTCGCCAGATCATGCCTGGCTTCCTTGGTCGCTTCGGTCAAGGCGGCGTCATCCAATACGAACCGGGCATACTCCTCCATTACCCGCAGCGCCTCGCGGGCGCGGTTCAGGTTGGCGTCGATGATCCTGCCGATGGTCGGATCATGTTCTGACATAGAAGAATCCGGTCCCGTCTTCACTGATTGGAGTCCCGCATTCGGGACATATTCCGGACATGTTTCCGATCAGTGAATAGCCGCACCTAAGGCACTGATTCCGTCTTCGTCGCCACCGGTGCATCCAAGAACCGGTGATAACGGTTCGAACGGGATGGTAGAGGAGGATGACGACCGGGACCAGGAACGGCATGCGCACATAGCTGAGTTCCGGATAGGACTGCCCCTGTCCGCCACCGGACCCGCCACCGCCCACCCCCTGCGTGCCGGCGCCCGACCGGCGTCCTTGCCCGGTTGGCGACCTCCACTGTCCGCCGAACGGGCCGACTGCCCGCCTGTCGCCGATGCGAATGAGCAAAGGTCGGCCACGCCCGGTCCGCGCCGGACCGTTCCCGGCCCGCTCCGTCCGTGAGTCCGACTCCGACACCGGTTGCACTCGAAAATCCGCGCCGCGCGAGGTCGGCGAGAGCTCGATGGCCTCGTCTTGGGAGGTGATCCAGAAGAGCCGCACGCGCCCGTCGAAGAACTGCAGGCTCAGCCAGGCACGCTCGGTGACCGCCCAGTTAGCGGACACTGGGACGAAGTAGCTTATGTTGGCGGCTACTATCGTTGCGACGGCGGTGGAGGCCAACAGTGCTGCAATGGTCAGGCGAGTCATGCCGACATTTTAGCAGGTTTTGAGAGTCGGCGGGGCTTCACATCAAACCCGAAGATCACTAGTATAAGCCGAGAGAGAGGAGACGAGTTCAACGTGCGGCGCGGCGGACCGGGGCGACAGCCCCTCACATTCCGCCGGAATCGCTGGAGAACTGCCCGTCTTCGCGAGGCGATCGAGCCTTACGCCAACACCGACGGTGAAACAGTCGCTGTGGCGGACGGCCGCCACACAGGAATCGACAATGTTACTGAGAGACACCAGCTATGCATGACGACTTCGTCATGGGGCGAAAGCTCGGCGAACTCGTGGACCGGGTGGTCACGAGCTACCTCGCCGATACGCGGACGCAACACATCGATCGGGTCCACTTACCGGCCCGGGACGAGATCATCCAGCTCGTCGGCGATCTGCTGGAACTCCTATACCCCGGGTTCATCGGACGACAGCACCTTACACAACATAACGTCGCCTTTCACGTCGGTGATCTGCTTCCGCGAATCGGGGAATTGACCTACCGGCAGGTCTACCTTTGCCTTCGTTACGCGGACGAGAGATCGTCGGCCAAGATTCGCAACCGCCCACCGGTGGATCAACAGGCACGAAAGATCACCCTGTCGTTCTTGGAGGGCATCCCCGCGATCCGTGAGATGCTCGCCGGGGACGTGCAGGCCTCGTTCGACGGCGATCCCGCGGCCCTGAACATCGACGAGGTGATACTGGCGTACCCGGGCTTGCTGGCCATCAGCGTTCAGCGGCTGGCCCATTCCCTGTACAAGCTCGAGGTGCCGCTCATGCCGCGAATCATGTCGGAGTGGGCTCACTGCCAGACCGGTATCGACATCCACCCGGGGGCGAACATCGGCCACAACTTCTTCATCGATCACGGAACAGGAGTCGTCATCGGAGAGACCACCGACATCGGCGACAACGTCAAGGTCTATCAGGGTGTCACTCTCGGGGCACTGTCGTTCCGCAAGGACGAGCGCGGCCGGGTCATCCGCGAAGCCAAGCGCCATCCCACCGTCTGCGACAACGTCACCATCTACGCCAACGCCATCATTCTCGGTGGTGATACGGTGATAGGAGAGAAGTCGGTGATCGGCGGCTCGGTCTTCGTGACCTCGAGCGTGCCGCCCAATTCGGTGGTCACCTTCAAGCCGCCCGAGCTTCGCATGAAGACCCGCGGCGAGGGCAGCTCCACAAAGCCGGTGACAAAGCCGGACTCCAGCATGAGCACCCCAGCCGGCCCCGACCCCGATCACATGCCGGATTACGTGATATAGCGAGCCGGCGGCGGCCCCCGGATCGGCCCCGCCGGTTGCCTCACGCCGCTCGCGACCGTCTTGACACCGCCATCCACTCCCGTCCGGCAACGGCATCGGACGTACGACCCGCCTGCAAAGGGCACGTCCCCTACTCAGGCTTCTGTTGCGGTAGTTATGCGCCCGCCGGGGCGAAGCGAGCGTTGCACACGACGGCCGGACACCGTACAAAGGAGGGCAGAATGGGTGGTTGATGTGATGATCAACAGATGCTGGAATTAGTGTCGTCAGCGCTCGGGCGCCGTGCCGATTGTGGGCCTCGCCGATGACGTCGCCGCACAGGCGGACGCTCAGATGAACAAGCCTGGCCAACATGGCCTCCATACTGGTTGGCGCTCCAAGGAGCTTATCACCCTTACGCAGCGTATTCTGAAGCAGGCGAACCTGGGCACGTCACGCATCGAGTTTCTCAGGGATGCTTCGAGGCTACTGCTAGAACTCTCCGACTGTGACGCGCTGGAGCTGCGGACCTTCGGCGATGTCGCTTATCGTTGGCGGTCGACCCGCCGCCCGACGGAGTCCTTGTCCTTTGATCTCAGCGAGAATGATGTGGACAGCGGGGAGCCGGATTCACACGCTGATCGCGACTTGCCGGATCTGGTCCAGCTCGCACGGAACGCTCTCTCCGGACGAATCGATCCCTCCGCGCCCTGCTTTACAGAGCACGGGAGCTTCTGGACTGGTGACCTAGCGAAGACCTTGGCCGCCCATTCCCGCGGGTCACACGGCCGTTTGGGGCTCACAAAAGGGATCACGTCGCTGGCGCTAATCCCCTTCGTGATCAGTGACCGCGATTCCGGCTTACTGCAAATGGAATCCGAACGGCGAGATGTCTTCGTGCAAGATGCAATGGAGTTCTACGAATGCGCCGCGCAGACCCTTGGGGGGGGAATAGCCAGTCGACGAGCCCAGGCAGCGCTCAACGAGCGCGTCAAGGAGCTGACGTGCCTGTACGGCATCGCCGGCGCCACTAGACAGCCGGATTGCTCGGTGCAAAGCATTCTTGAGAAGATCGCGGCCCTCATTCCACCTGCATGGCAGTATCCAGATGTTGCAGTTTCCCGGATCGTTCTCGACGGTAGGGAGTACGGCACGACGGATTTCGAGGCCGCCCATTTCCATCAGAGTGCGAAGATCGTTGTGGGCGGGGCGCAGCGTGGCACCGTTGAAGTGGGATACGTCGACGAGAAGCCGGAGTTCGTAGAGGGACCATTCCTAAAGGAAGAGAACGATCTTCTCGGCGCCGTAGCGCGGGAGGTTTCGCTATTCATCGAGCAGTTCGAGACGACGAGCCAGAGAGGACAGCTCGAGGAGCAGCTGAGGCATGCTGATCGACTGGCTACTATTGGACAGCTGGCCGCCGGAGTCGCGCATGAAATCAATGAGCCCTTGGCAGGCATCCTGGGGTGCGCCCAACTTGCGAGAAAAGCCCCTGATCTCGGACAAGAAACGTCGGCCGACCTCGACGATATCATAGCAGCGTCATTGCATGCACGTGAGATTGTGAAGAAGCTCATGTTCTTTGCCCGGCAAACGCCTTCTAGGGGGGGGCACGTTGACCTGAATCAGGTTGTCGAGGAGGGCATGTCTTTCCTCGAAGCCCGTTGCGCAAAAGAGGGAATCGATCTGGTCCGGAACCTTGCCCCTGACTTGCCTCTGACGCCCGCCGATCCCTCTCAACTTCAACAAGTGCTGGTCAACCTGGTTGTGAATGCGATACAAGCGATGCCTGACGGCGGTACATTGACCGTGGCGACACGCGCTGACAACGGATCGGTAGTCCTGACTGTGGAAGATACGGGTGTGGGAATGAGTGATGACGTAAAGGGACAGATCTACGACCCATTTTTTACGACGAAAAATGTAGGTGAGGGGACCGGTCTCGGGTTGTCGGTGGTGCACGGAATCGTCGCCTCACATCGAGGATCGATCAAGTGCAACAGCAAGGTTGGCTGCGGTACGTGTTTTGAGATTCAGCTTCCGCAATTGATGTTTCCAGATCCCGACGCGCCGCAAGACAGCGAAAATGAATAAGCAGAAAGAGAACGTCCTGGTCGTAGATGACGACGCCGTCACACGGAAGGTCGTGCAGCGGAATCTCACGTCTAAGGACTATCACGTGATCACCGCGCCTAGCGTCGCCGCGGCCATCCAGGTCCTTGATGCGACCCCGATCGACCTTGTCATCACCGATCTCAAGATGCCCAAGGTCGGGGGAATCGATCTCATCAGGCATGTCCGAGCCAATTTCGAGGACACCGCGGTGATCATGATTACCGGCTATGCCTCCATCGAAACGGCTGTGGAGGCGGTCAAAGAGGGAGCCGAAGACTACCTGCCGAAGCCCTTCACCGATGAAGAGCTGTTTGCCGCGGTCCACAAGGCGCTCGACCATTTGCACGTGCGCCGGAGCGCGCGTTCCGACGCAGACGAAGAGGCGGTCGCGCCGTTTGACCTCATCGGCGAGTCAGACGCGATGAAGGGGGTGTGTCGAGCGATCTCCAAAGCGGCAGGGACGACGGCGACCGTGCTCATCACCGGCGAGAGCGGCACAGGGAAGGAGCTCGTGGCCAGGGCCATCCACTATACCAGCCCAAGGGCTGCTGCGCCTTTCGTGCCTGTGAACTGCGCGGGTATCCCCGATGGGCTCGTCGAAAGCGAGCTTTTCGGACACATGAAGGGGGCCTTTACCGGTGCCCTCATGACCCGAGCTGGCTTTTTCATTACGGCCAATGGCGGCACGATCTTCCTCGATGAGATCGGTGAGCTTA
>CBDUZY010000009.1:0-16055 GCA_965371825.1 uncultured bacterium | reverse complement strand
CTGCTTATTGGGGTCGTTCGTCGTTAGGTCCGGGGAGAGCGTCTCCCACGACTCACCGCGATCCCGCGAGCGAAACAGGAACTGGGCACCTAAGTACAAGGTATCGGTACGGTTCGGGCTGAGGTGGACCGGTGTGTTCCAGTTGAATCGGTACTTGGGGTCCCCCTCGCCCGGTAGTGGCTGAATGTCTCTTGACTCCCCCGTCGATTTCCGCATGCGTTGGATACGCCCACCCTGATACTCGACATAAACAGTGTCGGAGTCCGCGCGGTCCACGAGGGCGTAGAAACCGTCGCCGAACCCGATGTTGTCCCAATGCTTGTTGTTGATACCGGATGGTGTCTGCGACGGCCCCATCCAGGAGCCGTTGTCCTGGAGACCGCCATAGACGTTGTACGGTTCCTCCATGTCGTAGCTGACGTGGTAGAACTGCGAGATGGGCAAGGCTTGCAGGAAGTTCCAGTTTACTCCCCGGTCGTAGGAAGAATAGAGTCCTCCGTCGGTCCCCATCAGCATGTGATCGATGTTGTCCGGGTTGATCCACATCGCATGATGGTCGGGGTGCGTGCCCATGCCCAGCATGGACCACGTCTCACCACCGTCCGTGCTTACGGAGGTCATGGTGGCCGGTTTGTAGAGGCGGTTGAAGTCGCTGGGATCCACGAGCAGCAACGAGAAGTAGAACGGCCGGGCTTCGACGCTGCCCGTCGAACCGACGCGTCGCCAGGTCTCGCCCAGATCGTCCGAGCGATACATGGCCGTCTTCGCCGACTCGACAGCTGCGTAGACGACGCTCGGGCGAGACGGAGCGACGGCCAGGGCGATTCGCCCTAGCTCGCCGCCGGGCAGTCCGGCAGTAACCTCGTGCCACGTCTGCCCGCCGTCGTCCGTCTTGAACAAACCGCTCCCCGGACCGCCGGACTCGAAGGAATAGGGGTAGCGACGAAACTGCCACATCCCGGCATACATGTGGCGGGGTTCTTGAGGATCCATGGCGAGGTCACCGCAGCCGGTGTTCTCGTTCACGTAGAGGATTCGCTCCCAGTTCTTACCGCCATCGGTCGTCCTGTAAACACCGCGCTCTTCGTTGGCGTTCCACAGATGACCCGTCACACAGGCATAGACGGTCTCACTGTCAGACGGATCGATCAGCACCTTGACGATGCGCTCCGAGTCCGCAAGTCCCATGTGTTCCCAGTTGTCGCCGCCATCCGTCGTCTTGTAGATGCCGGTTCCGATCGACACGCTGTTGCGCGTCCACGTCTCACCCGTACCGACCCAGACAATGTCTGGGTTTGAACGATCTATCGCTACTGCACCGATGGACTGTGTGTGCTTGTCAAAGACCGGCTTGAAGGTCGTCCCGCCGTTCATTGACTTCCAGACGCCCCCGCTGGCTGCACCGACATAGATTATGAGGCGATCTTCCATGACCGCGTCGAGAGCGGCGATCCTCCCGCCCATCACGGCCGGGCCGATGGAGCGAGCTTCGATGTCACCGAAGGTGTGCGAGTCGACCTTGACCTGTGCCTGCGCCGCTCCAACCATCATGAAAGACGCGATGATGAACGGTGCTCCGAGCAACGACGGTTTCAACATCATTCTATCTCCTTGTAGTGATCCCAATAGGGTCGGCCGCGGGGTGGCGCGGAACAACGCCTCGGCGGAGCTTTCGCCGTATGCAAAGGACTCGTGCGCCGTAGCTGCGAACTCGGCGTTGGGACGCATGATCACTAAGCCCAGATCGAAGAGAACCGAGAGTTCGACACGCTACGGAATCTTCAAGACACGGACTGCTCCGACGGTTCAGCTTCCGTTTTTGCCGGGCTGTTCCTTGTTTTCATCCTCGGCGGCGTCGCCCGGCTTCTTCGCCGACGGCTTGTCCTCGGTCTTCTCGACTTCCGGCATGGTGAAGCGGTCGTCGGGAATCTCGACGTTCAATTCCACCTTCTCGATGATCATGGTGGTCATGCCCACTCCACCCATTTTCTGCTCGATGGAATGGGCCACCATGAACCCCTCGACCTTCTTGAAGTCGCTCTGGATGACTTCGAAGTCCATTTCGGTGCCCTGGAACTCGCGTTTGCCCTTCACCGCCACGGTAAGGAAGTACTCCGCATCCAAGTGGTGGTATTCGACTCTGCCGTTCTTCTTGGTTACCTTGAGTTTGTAGGTAGGTGAGCCCTGGATCTCGTCCATGCCCACCAACTCGACCTGATGACCCTTGCCCTTGTAGTCAACCAGCGGGCCACTGACGTCCGCCTGATCCAAGATTTCCTCGACCTGGTCGGCGGACATCTTCTCCGGATCGGTCTTGCCCATAAAGGGCATGATGAACCAGCCGGTCGTTCCGTCGAATGCTTGTGTGCCGGTCATACCTTGGAAGGTGAAGTCTATCCTCAGCTTCTTGGGAACCTTGAATTCGATAGTGATCGGGGCCTCCATCCCGCCCATCATCACGGTCTTGCCGGTCATCCGCATCGACTTCAGAGAGTCAATTACCTCCCGCCCGCCGACAGCCTCTATATACTTGGCGATTGCCTCGTCAGCAGTCTTCACCTCGCCCCCAAACGCTTTCGCCATCGGGCACAGCATGATGCACGGCGTGATAAGCAGCAGCGATTTACGCAACATACGCATTTCTCCTTGTCTCGTGGTTCATAGTAGGCGCAGTATTCTCTCCGATTCGCGCTCGGGGCTCAAGCGACTACTGTGGAAACTTGTGTCCGAGTTTGTGCTAACAGGTTGGGTGTAAGGCTTGAGTGCCGAGAGGACTCTGCCGTTGGCCCGCCCTGCGGTCATGTTGCGCGGTTCAACGGGCGGTCTCCGCATCGCGGAAATACGCCACGGTCTTGCGCAAGCCGTCCAGCAGCGGAACGCGCGGCTGCCAGCCGAGTCGCTGGCGGGCACGCGTGCAATCCGGCTTCCGGCGCAGCGGGTCGTCGTCCGGTAGCGGCAGGTGATCGACGGGGAGCCTACGCCCGATGATCTCCCCAAGTGTGACAACGATGTCGTTCATCGAGCGTTCGTCGTCGCTGCCGGCGTTGACCGGCTCTACGGCGTCGGCACCCTCGTACTTCATCAAAGCGATCATGGCGTCGATCATATCGTCGACGTAACAAAACGAGCGAGTCTGCGTTCCGTCACCGTAGACGGTGAGTTTCTCTCCGCGCAAGGCCTGAACGATGAAGTTCGATATGACCCGGCCGTCGCCGACCGCCATTCGCGGTCCATGGGTGTTGAAGATGCGAACGATTCTGGTATCGATGCCGTGCTCGCGGTGGTAATCCATCATCAAAGTCTCGGCCACGCGCTTGCCCTCGTCGTAGCAGCTTCGCGGACCGATGGGGTTTACGTTGCCGCAATAGCTCTCCCGTTGCGGGTGTTCCAGAGGATCACCGTAAACCTCACTCGTCGAGGCCTGCAGAATCCGGGCGCAGCTCCGCCTGGCCAGCCCGAGCATGTTCAGTGTGCCGATCACGGACGTCTTGACGGTCTTTACGGGATTGGACTGGTAGTGAACGGGGGAGGCGGGGCACGCCAGGTTGAAAACCCAGTTGACCTCGAGCTTGATCGGCTCAACAACATCGTGCTCGATGAAGTCGAAGTCAGGGCGGTTCAACAGATGGGCGATATTACGCTTCGATCCGGTGAAGAGGTTGTCCAGTGCGACAACCTCGTGCCCTTCCGAGAGCAAGCGGTCACAGAGGTGACTGCCCAGAAAGCCCGCTCCGCCGGTTACCAACGATCGCATCGCTCGGAATCTCCTACATGCCCGACAAGGGTCCGGTCGGCCGCTTGCCGTCCGGGATAATCGCGTCTGCAACGATCGCACCCGCAACGCTCACGTCCGCAATGATTGCGTCCGAGCTTAGGCGTCGGGGGTCCCAGTGACGCTACCCGCGCCCACGGTTCGTTCTACTCCGTCGTTCGTGCCGGCGACGTCCGCCGGCCCCGATGCCGCGGTTCCGTAGAACTCGTGGATACATGCAGCCACATAACGAACGTCGTCCTCGGCGAGCATCGGGTGACACGGTAGCGAGACAACACGCTCGCAGGTCCGCTCCGTCTCCGGCAGTGAGCCGGGCTTGTATCCGAGCGACGCGAAGCACTCCTGCAGGTGCAGGCCGCCGGGGTAGTAAACACCCGTTCCTACACCGCGATCGCCCAGAAACTCCACTAGCTCATCCCTCCGGTCACAGAGAATCGAATACTGGTGGTAGACGACCTTACAGGCGTCACCGGCGTACGGTGTCGTCACCGGGGCTCCCACCAAGAGCTCGTCGTAGCATTGGGCATTGCTGCGGCGGCGTTCCGTGAACTCGTCGAGGTAGCCGAGCTTCACCGAGAGGATCGCGGCCTTCATCGTGTCGAGGCGGAAGTTCCCTCCGACTCTATCGTGATGATATCTTTTTGACTCGCCATGGTTCCGCAATTGTCGGGCGACGTCCCCCAACGCTTCGTCTCGCGTGAGGATCAGACCGCCTTCTCCGAAACCGCCTAGGTTCTTCGTGGGGTAGAACGAGAAGCACCCCACTCGACCGAGTGTGCCGGCGAATTCTCCGTTGTAGGTCGCTTCGATCGCCTGGGCGGCGTCTTCGACCACGGACAGGCCGTGACGATCGGCGATGGCGTTGATCGCATCCATGTCCGCGCATTGTCCAAATACGTGCACGGCGATGATCGCCCGCGTTCGCGAGGTGACCGCGGACTCGACCTTGTCCGGATCGAGGTTGAACGTTCGGGGATCGATGTCGACGAAAACCGGTTTGGCTCCGAGTCTCGATACCGCGCCCGCCGTTGCGAAGAATGTAAATGCGGGAAGAATGACCTCGTCGTCCGGCCCGATCTCCAGAGCCATCAGGGCACACAGCAGAGCGTCAGTCCCGCTGCTGACCGCAACGGCGCTGGCGGCCCCGTACCGCGTCCGTACCGCCTCCTCGAATTCACCGACGGCGGGGCCTCCTACAAACCACTGACTCTGCAAGACGTCGTCGATAACGGCGCGTACTTCCTCTCGAAGCAACTCATACTCACTGCGAAGGTCGAGCATCCCGATCGTTCTCATTGCACACCTCATCCTGGTTGCCTGCATCTGATCTTCAGTCCGTATCATAAGTGGGTATGCGGCGGGCAACAACGGCGAACGATTGGAAAGATCGGGGCAAATCGGCGGTCCGTCAGTCGTCCGGGGCACGGTCGGCGCGCGCGAGAGCCGACTCTGCCGCGTTTAGAGCCGAAACTACGTTTTTTCTTGCGACGAAGACCCACCCGGTTCCGTCTCCGGAATCTCGGTCTGGTACTCGTAGTAGTCGCGAAGCTGCTCGCGGAAGTACCCGCCACGCGTCACGCGGGCCGCGTTTAGCACCGCGCCGAACACCCGTGCGTTCACGTTCGCCAGCAGGCTGCACGCACGTCGAGCGACGCCCCGTGAATTGCGATTCGCTCGAACGGTAAGAATCACACCGTCGACCGTGGTCGCGATCACCACGCCGTCGCTGGCTACCAGGATAGGCGGCGTGTCGATTACAACTTGGTCATACTTGGAGAGCGCGTCCTTCAGAAGAGCGCCCCAGCGAGGTCCGGCCAAGAGTTCAACCGGATTGGGCGGCGCCGGCCCGGCACCCAGCAAATCGAGCGTGGGGTCGTCCGTTTTCGTGACGCAGGATTCCAGGGAGCCGTCGTCGATTAGGATGTTGCTCAGTCCGTGTTGTTTTAGTCGCTCGAACACCTCGTGCAGGCCCGGACGACGCATGTTCCCGTCGATCAACAGCACGCGCCGCCCGCCCTGAGCGATCGCCATCGCCAGGTTGCACGCTACCGTTGTCTTGCCGTCATTCGAACGGGCGCTGGTCACCGCCACGCAGCGCAGGTGCTCCGCGGGAGCACTGAATTGCAGGCTGGTGCGAATACGGCGGAAGGCCTCGGCCACCATCGAGCGCGGCGTGTCACGAACCGCGGTCTCGACGCGATCGATCGCCACCTCTTCGTCATTCGTATCGGGAACCACGCCGAGCACGGCCATTCCCAAATGGGTTGCGATGTCCCTCGGAGTTCGGACGGACTTGTCGAGCAACTCAACGCCGATTCCGACAGTCATCGCCAATACAAGCGAGAAGAACACGCCGACCGGAACCAGCCAAGGCGTTGGCGAATGGCGCTGCAACGGCTCGATCGCCGCCTGCGCGACGTTGACGCGGATCGCCCTCCGCTGGGCCTTAACGCGGCTTAGCCCTTTGATATAAGCGTCCAGCTCCACCTCGTACTCGAGGTCCTGGTTGAGTTTGCGCGACAGCTCATAGTAGTCGAACAGCATCAGGTCCTGGTCGCGAAGCTGGGCCTCGGCTCTGAGAAGATTGTCCTGGGCCAAGAAGAGTGCGTGCCGTGTGTTCTCGTAGGCGGTGTTCGCCGCCTCACGGATGTCCGCCCGTCGCTCGCGGAGCTTCTCGAGTCGTCTCTGGGCCAGCCCTTCCTCCGCCGCTCCGATCTGGGCGTCTATTTGGCGCAGAACCTGGTGGCCTTCTCCGAAGACCCCGGCATCGGCCGCTCTTTGCTGGCTCAACAAGAACACCGCACGAGTGAGTTCAGCCACCTGTGGATCCTGTTCGACGATCGCTCGATCCTCGGCGGTGATCGGACCACCCTCGGGGTCGCTGTATATAGCCCGGTACTGTTCGAGCTGGGAAAGCTCGAGCTGCAACTGTGCGATTTGCTCGCCAAACAGCAGCACCTGCTGGGCGGTGATGTTCCGCGCCGGGTCATGCCTCGCACCGGCCGGAAGCCGCTGGGCGATCACCTTGAGCCTCGTTCGCTTGTCCGCGATCTCGTCTTCCAGAGTGCGCAGCTCATCCCGAGCCGCGTCCAAGGCCTCGGTGGCGAAATCCTCGGCCGTCCGTTTCTTGACCGCGTGATACCATTGGTTCACGACCTCGTTGACTATTACCGGCGCGTCCCGCCGATTGCGACATTGGATCGCCACGCGAAGGAAGTTCGTACCGCGAACGGGCGCCGCCGACAGAGCCTCGTCGAGCTCGATCAACGGCTCCTTGTTCCCCGCTCGGGCGAGTTCATACCAACCCGTCTCCCGGACCGCGTTGACCTTGAGCGCCTCCCCGAGAATGCCCGGGCTCTTCAGTAACAGCGCCTGGGTTCGGACGAATCGTTCGTGCTCGTCCTGCTGAAGGCGCTGCTGGTCTAACGTCAACTCCGTCTCCGGGATGTTGGAGATGCATTCGATCAGGGACTCGCCCAAGTAACCCGGGAAGTAGAACCACCAACTCGCAAACCCGCCTATCGCCAAACCGCTGAACAGGAAGAAGAGGACGACGACCATGACAAGTCGACGTCGCAGCATCGCGAGGATGTCGCTCAATGTCGGTGGGCCACCCACTCCGCCCGTTTGCGTCTGAAACGCGGGGGTCGGATCGATGCGGCCATGGATGGTCGTCTGAGCCGTCGTCATCCAGTCACACCATAGACTTCAAGAGTCATGTCGCGGACGCCCCTTCCTCGTCGGGTACCTCAACGAACAAGTGGGCCAACACGTATCCAACCAAGGCAAACAGGCCCAACGCCAGGAGCAGCATCGCCACGCCGAGAAGCTGGTGAGGCGTACCCTGCGCCAGGTCGGAGTGTCCCGTCACGGTGAACACGCCGGTGACAACCGTGCGAACCGTGTTGCAGAAGACCGCTATGGGAATACAGGCGGCCACGATGATCACGCGCTGCCAGTTGGGTCGGTTGCCCAAGTAGGCCATGGCCACCCCCAACGTGACAAAAGCCATCATCAAGCGCATCCCGCTGCAAGCCTCGTCGACTTGGAGTGTTCCGACTAACCCGCCTGGAGCCACGTAGTCGATCACCACTGCCTGGGCCTCAGTATGCAGACCGGAAACCAGCAACGGCATCACTGCCGCCGCGGCCAGCGAGGCCCACTCGCGCATGGGCATGGTCAACTGAAAGTAGATCGAGTGGGGAAGCGGTATCGCCAGCACCAGAAACGCTATCGGGAACCACGCGACCCGCATCACGCTCCAACCGCCTATCAGGAGCGTTACGCCGAAGATCGCCCCGACAATCGAAAGCGCCTGCGGATAGCCCATCGGCAGTACCCAGGCAAAGACGAAATACATGGTCAGCGACCCCGCCAGGACCACCGCTCCCAGATAGCTCGGTGCCGGCCGACAGCGCAAAAGCGCCTCGCGTCGCGTCACGAGGAAGTACAGGCTGAACACCGGAATCAGAAAGCCGTGGGACCAGTTACCATCGTCCAGCCACCGGGAAACCAGAAGTCCGCGGATTACGCCCCAGTAGGTAAGCACGACCAGTCCCGCCAGCACCGCCGCTCTGACTCGGGCGACAGGCGGCATAAGCTCGGCCCAAGACCGTTGTGGAAGAACCAATGCTGATCCGGCAGTGCTCAAGCAAAGAGCTCCTACGGGAAGAGATTCTGGAATCGATCCGGCTTGTTGCTCGGATTCTGTCGCACCGCGAACGAGTCGACATCCGCGTAGTTTCTCGCGTACGTAAAACTGTACCCGACGTTCGCAACCGGGTTAGGCAAGCTCAACGCTCTGATCCGCTGTAGGAACGGCGCAAACGGATGGGTTCCGACGTTGATGATATCCCCCCGCTTAACGAAGAAGTCGGGATCGAGACCCGCGAAGATCCGGTCCAGATTCACCTGGATCGTTTGCTCCCGTCGGCCGAGTCTGCGGTAAACCGTGCATCGATCAGGCCAGGCGAGGCTCGACAACCCGCCCGCCATGGCGATGGCTGCCTTCATCGTGACGGGCTCGGCCTCGAAACGGAACGCCCCCACGCGATTCACTTGGCCCATGACATAGTAGGTGCCAATCTCCCCGCTGACTACACGGATAACGTCGCCCGGGCGAACAACCACGTTCACGCCTGGGTCGCCGGAGCGCAAGAGGTCCGCGGGGACCAGAACGATTCGTTGCGTAGCCTCACCCGCAAGGCGGAGCCAGTCCACGGCCGGCGTGACCGTATCCGAGTATGCGGTCTCCAAGACGGTCGCCTCGTCCTCCGGACCCGTGTAACGCGAGTTTGGCACAAACTCGCCGTCTACATAAATATAAGGATCGATCCCCTCCGGCTCGTATAGCTCTGGAACGTCGACGTCCGGCTGATCCGAAGCCTCCTGAATCGATCCCTCGGCATCAGCTCCCACTACGGCGTCGAACAGCTCCTGCTGGGGAGATCGTTCAGCCGTTCCCGCCTCGCCCGGGGCCTCGGCTTCGTCGGGCACGGCTTCTTCTTCGGGCGCAACGCCCTCGAGCGCACCTTCAACGCCGGATCCAGCCGGTAGCTCCTCCTTGCGAAACACGTAGACTTCCGTCACGAACTCGTTGAGGCCGCCGACGAGGTTGATTGCCCCCAACAGGCGCAGGTCAGGTCGTCGAATCGGGAACGTGCCCGCACGGAGCGGGGCGTTGTTGGACGCACTCACTCCGATCCCGAAGATCGAGTATGTCGCCAGGTTTTGGAAGAGCGGATTTACCGTGACTTCGGGATCGACGAGAACGCCCTTTTCCCGAAGAGCCTCCACAAGGGCCTCCTGGAATTCCGGAGGTGTCAGACCTGTCGCAAGCACCCGCCCGACCACGGGGAGGTTCACGTAGCCGGTTTGCGACACCTGCACCTGCGTCAAGTACGGCACCTGGCGTTGCCGAAGCTCGTTGATCTCGATGGCCAAGGTGTCGCCGCCGGAGAACGCGTATTCGCGAATGACAACTAGTAGGTCCTCAGGCCTGGGAGGGCTCGCTCCGGGGATTCCGCTCGGTGTGTCCTCCAGAGTCAACGAGGTTCGAATCTCGGAAATGCCGGACCGGCTGAACGAACCGAGTGTCGTCGGATCGAGCCAGCCGTTGAGGATCGAGTTGCACCCAGACAGCGCCGCAAGCGCCGCCGCCCCCATGCACAACGGCACACAGTATCCGACCGGTCTTGCGTGGCGACGTAATCCGTTACTGGAAGCAACCATCTCGTGACACCCTCGAGCCCAGCCGTCGGCTCACCGGAATTCCCGTAAGGCTTGATCCCGTGTTTGTCTCGACATTCCCCTTGAAAGTCTATCGGTTCGTCCGCCGGAACCAGTTTAGGGCGGCTCGGGCCTCCCAATGCCGATTCCAGACGCCGGGAGCCTAGCACAGAACTCACCAGCGGCACAGGACCGAGTCGCGGAGCACCACAATCCACGCCCCAGGACTGCGAAGCGTATAAACTCCGGTCAGGAGTCTCCCGGATTCCCCTTGAGGAGATACAATCGAAAGCTGGCGCCTTCGTTGTCGGCGCCCGACCGCAGAAAGAGGAAATCGACTTACATGCACGTTCGCTCACTGCTTTCTTGTCTACTCCTCACGGCGTTCGCGGCGTCCGGTTGCGTGGAGTTCGCCTTACCGCCCTCTGATGGAGACTCGGGTGATCCGCCGGTTCCGGTGGCGACGCTGAGCGTGTCGAATCCAACACCTCAGGTAAACGAGGAGGTCGTGCTCACCTGCTCCGCAACGGGCGGTGGCGACGGAGTCACGTTCGCGTTCCAGCCCTTGACCTCACGGCTCCAGGTCGACGAGCGCCGCGGGACGGCCTCCTTCATCGTTGATGAAACGGACGTCGGAATCGCGCTCTCCGTCACGTGTACGGCCACGAACGAACACGGGACTAGTGCACGTTCGAACGCCCAACTCATCACGCCCACGGCCGCACAATAAACGTCGCCTGCTTCGGGGCCGTTACGGACAAGCCCGAAGTTTCGCGCCCGCCGCCATCGTGCGACTCTGGACGCACCGTCTCTCGGAATGTTCGGTGAGGGATCTGGTCAACGCGGTCTTCGAAAGGGGTGTTGCACCACAGCGCCATCCACGGTGATCGTCATAGTTTACGCAGAGTGCCAGGGCAACTGCCACGCCGCGGGAATCCCCGGAAGACCAGCCATTATCGGGTGCAGGACGATTCCAACGCCTTTTCGAGGTCCGGTACTCGGCATGCAGCCTTGGCATACCGGGTGAACGCAGGACCTGCGCCCAGACGGCAAGTTCCCGGGGCAAGTCCCCGGTGCTGGATCCGCACCGGACTCAATGAACGCGGCCGTCAACCGGAGGAAGGAGGGGAAGGATCGTGTATGCGGTAGTTGTCGACTGGTTCTTTCCGCGCAAACTCAAGATCGCCGTGCTCACACTGCTGATCTACGCCGCACTCTGTTGACGGGTGACACTGCGGACGTAGACACCCGCGCACACAAACGGCCGGCACCATCCTATCCAGCGCCGACCGTTGCCTTCTTCGCTCACACTCTCCACTCGGGGCAGATCCCGAGCGCTTCCATTCGCTGCGATCTCAGGCGAGGAGAATCTTGACGTCTTCCGACGTTATCTTCCCTGCTTTCTTGTCGAGCTTGCGACTGAGCCAACTCATAACCGCGGGGGTATATGGCAGGTCGTCCGCCTTCAGCATTTCCACCATCCGCTCGTCGCGCCGCGCACGCTCCTTGTCCTTGCAGACCTTGTTCTCGATCTTGGTCTGAGCGGCGTCCTGCCTCTTCATGCGTCTCAGATGACTACGATGTAAACCCATAAGCTCGACTCCCCTCGCCAACAGCGTAAAGCGGAGCATTCTGGCGATTTGGCCCTCGCGGTCAAGACATAACTCGGAAAAATCAGCGAAATTACCGGCGACCCTCCACCCCGGCGAACGCCCACTGTAATCAACGTAACCTTCTGTAATACAAGCGGTTATGGCCTGTCGACCTGAGGCCTAAGAGCACTTACCGGTCGAGAATTTCCTCGGCCCTAGTCAGCGCCGAGAGCAGTTCGCCGCCCGTGACCGGGCCGGTCGTCACGCCGTAGTAGAGCAGCCGCTCGTCGATGCAACTCTTGAGCGCATAACGCCTTTCGCCGAATCCCATCGCCATCGTCAGCTTCTCGTTCACACCACGTCGAAGTCGGCAGACCGCGCGCAACATGAAGGCTAAGGTCCCCTTGTCCAGGGCATCGTCGGCGTGCAATCGCCACGCCGGCTTGATCGCTCCGACCCGGAGAAGCTCCGCCCGTTGCTCGTCGTATGTCGTCCACCGTGAGGTCGGTCCCGCAAGCAGCAGCACGGCGCGCATGCCCTCACCTACCGTCACGGTTGGCACGGTCGCCAGATAGTGTACGAATCCGATATCGTCGAGCTGCGCCGTGTCGCGCTGCGGCTCCAACGTACGCCTCGGCAACGTACAGCTCGCCAGCGTGATTGCCAGGCAAAGCGAAACGCCTGCGCACAGAACATGCGGCCTTGAAAGGCATCGAGGTGTCGCCGTCGCCAAGACCCGTGACGACCACCGGCTCCCCGCCCGATACATCCAGGTTGACGGGCGTCCGTCCATCAGAAACTCCATGTCATACCAAGAAGGAGGAACGTACGCGTACCGCGGTCGCTGAACGCATCACCGGGAAAGAACACGCCGAAACGGGCCGTCCACGCCAGGTCCACGGTCACTCGCCAGTTGGCGAAGTAGTCCATCTCCCAACCGAGGTAGCCGGATCGCCGGTCGGCGGTGGGATCGGAAACGGCACCCGCCCGATGGTGCTTGTAGAACAGATACCAGTCCGTCCCGAGCTCCATGCGGCGGAGCGCATCTCGGTGGGGCCAGGGATACAACGATGCACCCATCCGCCACATGTGCAGGTTCGAGTAACGTGGAGCGAAAGACAAACCCGTGTCGCGATAGCCGAAACCGATGAAGCCCTCATCCTTGAAGTCGCCGTCATTTCCACCGACCGTGCTCGTCGGACTGCCCGAGCGATCGGCGTCGCCGCTACCGAAGAGATACTCGATCGACGCCCTGGCCTTGCCCCGTCCCGGGGACAGATACTCGAGCTGGGCGTCGAACCCCCACGCCTCGATATCGTTGCGGTGTCGGGACTCCCCGCTGCTGAAACCGTATCCCGTCTCGTATACCAGCTCAGCCGAGTATCGGAGGTGCTCGATCAGCTCGCCGCGAGACCCGAGTCCGGCGTAGAACGAGTCGTAGTCGAATCCCTGAGCTCTTTGCCGAGACCTCTCGCTGTTGCGATCCCGCTGCCACAGGGCATACGCAAAAGGCCCGTGACGCTCGAATCCGTGATACGTCAGCTCGCCACCGAAGAAGTCCCGTTTGGTCCGAGTTGCGGTCCGCGAGAAGTCGAAGTCCTCCATGCTTCCCACGGTTCTGCCGGCCAGCCCGGTGAGCTCGAGCCCGCCCCAGGTGCCGCGAAGTGACACATGATCGAGCGGCGAGGCGAGTGTCAGACCGGTTCCGAACTGAACGAGATCCCGGCCCACGGTGGCAACCAGGTTGTAGCCGATGTCCCGTTCCTCGTACGCCCGCAGCGCCCTCGCCAGGTCGAATCGATAATAACCCCGTTCGAGGTTGGGACCTTCGACGTCGTCATCATTCCCGTCGTAGCTGTCGCCGCTGTTGAAATCGAGCAGGCTCGTGCGCCCGCGAGCGTAGAACTCGTGAGCGCCATTCTCGAGGACCAGACGCCCCCAGAGGCGCAGGTCGTGGCGGCGGAGCGTTCGCGAACTGTTCTGGCCGTCGTCGAAGAGGAACCCGTGGAAGCTGTACCATCCGCCCCAGTCAAACGAGGTGCGCCCGACGGCCCCCATCTGAGTGTCGAATTGTGACCGCAAACGCTCCTCGACCGCGCGTTGCTGATTGAGGAACGAGTCGGGTTCGCGCTGTTGTTGGGCAAGACCCGGAGCACTCGCGGCTCCAAGGAAGACCAATAGACAGCACGGGCGACAGGGCCAAATCACATCTGGGCGCGCTTCAACCACATCGGCTCCTCCACTGCGCACCATCCTGTCTTGAGAAACCGGGAGCCGCCTCCCACCGTAGGCTATCGGTCAAAGAACACCCCGTCGATCCACTCAATGAGCCAACGCGCGAAGTCCTTTTTGGACAGCGAGCCGTCCTCTTGTGCCGGTTCCGGCGGCGCGATCACGCTGCCGTCGGGTATGAAGAGTCTGGCACGCACTTTTTCTGAACCCATCGTCGCCAGGGGATTGGCGACCAGGGCGTCGAGCTTCTTCCGCCGGAGCTTCTCGAGGGCACGTTCCTCCAGCTTGTCCGGTTCCTCGAGTGCGAAGCCGACGATCCTCTGACCGGCCCGGCGACGCTCCGCGCACTGCGCCACGAGGTCCGGCGTCGGCTCCAGCTCGACGACGAGGTTCGTGTCGGCTCTAGGCATCTTTCCCGCCTGCGTGCGGACCGGCCGGTAGTCGGACACGGCGGCCGCCATGATCAGCACGTCACACCGGGAGAACCTGGCGTCCAGCAGCGTCTGGAGGTCCGCCGTGGACGTGAAGCGCACTGTGTCCACCGCGTCCGGGGGAGGCACCGTCACCGGCCCGAGAAGCAGCGTCACGTCCCAGCTCAGGTCACGAGCAGCCTCCGCCAGGGCGACACCCATTCGGCCGCTCGAACGGTTCCCCACATAACGCACGTCGTCGATGGCCTCGTGCGTTGGCCCGGAAGTGATGAGCATCGAGCGTTGTAGAGTCATTGAAGTGAGGCTCGCGCTGACATCGCAGGTCCTGCCGTGGATAAGCCTTGGGTGGCTCCGTGGGCAATTGGCGCCGTCGACCAACGATGCCCGCGAGGAAGCCACATAAGCACCGCCGAAGTTCGTTGTACCCTCCCGAGCGCCGCTGTACAATCCGTGGCGGCCGAGGTGGGAGCGCCTACCTTCGTGCCAGACCATGCAAACACGGCATACGTCGCCGTTTTGGCCGGTTTTCTAAGGGAATACCGAAAATGGAGCATCTAGAGGGAATCAGGATCACCAGACTGCGCGAGCTTATCCGCGAAGTCCCCGACTTCCCCAAGCCGGGCATCCTCTTCTACGACATCACGCCGCTCTTGGCGCACCCAGCCGGCCTGTCGCTGGCAGTCGAGTATCTGTGCCAACCATTCCGGCACCTCGAAGTAGACCTTGTCGTCGGGGCGGAGTCGCGTGGGTTCATTTTCGGTACGGCCGTTGCCCAAAGCTTGTCCACCGGATTCATCCCGGTTCGCAAGCCCGGACGGCTCCCAGCCACGACACACGCGGAGGAGTATTCGCTGGAGTACGGAACGGACCGAGTCGAGATCCATGAGGATGCGATCGAGCCCGGTGACCGCGTCCTGCTCGTAGACGATCTGCTGGCTACCGGAGGCACCATGGGCGCCTGCTGTCGCTTGGTCCGGGCCCTCGGCGGCGAGATCGTGGGAATCGCGGTCTTGATAGAGCTGACGTTCTTGAACGGGCGGAGTATGCTCCCGGACTATCCCGTTCACTCTATTCTGCGGTATGATTCCGAGTCGACAAGCGCTAGAGCGTAGGCGCCTGGTGCTGTTCCCGGCGACGTCCGGCGTGACACGGAACCGGTGGCGGTCGAAGACCGGGATCAACGCCACGGGGGTGTAGCTCAGTGGTAGAGCAACGGCCTTTTAAGCCGTGGGTCTTGGGTTCGAGTCCCAACACCCTCAGTCGACCTAAGTCTTTGAACCACAAGAGGTTACGGCTGTTTGTGCTCATGTGCGTTTTGGGCTGAAGGTCCGATAGCCATCAGTTTGGGTCTATTCTGGGTCCAGGAGCAGTGCCTGTGCGCTGACTTCGCGAGCTTCGGCTAGGTCTTCCTGCCGGATGCTCACGTAATGTCGAAGCGTCGTTGTCAGGCTGGCATGTCCGGCCAGCTCCTTGACGAGCTGTGCCATTGATTTTCGAGGCGATCGAAATCGCAAGACAGATTGGAGCCCGCCAGTGGTCCGAGGCCGTCGCCGATCTCCCGAAAGACCTGTTCATTGGCGAGGACGGTGGCAGTGCGCCGCCGATTCCCGCCGTTCGAAAGCTCCTGGATTTCGTCTCAAAGAACGAACTGTATAAGGACGAGTCGATACAACGGTGGATTATCGCGACGTCGTCGATAAATGACTACTGGGTCGTCCGCGGCGTACTCAAGATCGCTACGGCTCTGATCGCAGCAGGATTCCCGGACGACGCGCTCGCGGTTTTTGACGCCGTTGTACA
>CBDUZY010000008.1:0-16500 GCA_965371825.1 uncultured bacterium | reverse complement strand
CGGTTCTGTACATCTCCGACATCCCGCTGGACTTCCTGGCGTTCAAGCCGGACCTGGGCAATGAGCCGTTGCCGCAGCTGACCTGGGCGTCGCTGACCAAGGTGCCGCCGGTGATCGTTGGCATGGCGGCGGCGATGTCCGGAATCTACTTCATAATCGGTCGCCGGATGAGACTGCAGGCGGAAGCTGCGCTTGCCCAGGGATCGGACAAGTCGCACTCGGCCGCGTCTGCGGAGGGAACGGAACCCGCCGCTTCGTCGGAAACCACCGAGGGGCGGACAACAAGTGTAGAAGAACAACATGAGTAGATCTTTCAGCGTAGTCAAGTCAATCCTGTGGGGAATCGTTGGCGTATGGGCCGTCGTTACCGTCGTGCGATATGTACATGGGCTCGGGGCGACAACCGGTTTGACCGACGTCACACCCTGGGGACTTTGGATCGCCTTCGACGTAATGGCGGGCGTCGCGCTCGCAGCTGGGGGGTTCGTCCTCGCCGCGACGGTCTACATATTCGGTTTGGAGAGGTACCGTCCGTTCGTACGACCCGCGATCCTGACTGCGTTTTTGGGCTACATAGCCGTGGCGGTCGGCCTCCTGTACGACCTCGGACTCCCCTGGCACATCTGGCACCCGATCATTTCCCCGCAGCACCACTCCGTGCTGTTCGAGGTGGCGATGTGTGTCATGCTCTATTTGACCGTGCTGGGCCTCGAGTTCAGCCCCGTAGTATTGGAACATCCGCTATTCGACCGGCCGATCTTTCAGACGATTTACAGGATCGTGAAGTCGTTTACGATTCCGTTAGTGATAGCCGGAATCGTGCTGTCGACGTTGCACCAGTCATCGCTCGGCTCACTGTTTTTGATCCAGCCGTTCCGCGTTCATCCGCTCTGGTACAGCCCGATCGTTTACGTTCTGTTCTTCGTGTCGGCGGTCGGGTTGGGGCTGATGATGGTCTCGCTCGAGTCGCTGCTGTCGGGCTGGTTTTTCGGACATAAGATCCAGACGGAGCTTCTTGGTGGGCTTGGCCGGGCGGCGTCCATAGTTCTGTTGTTGTACGTCGCCCTGCGTGTCGGTGACTTGCTCGTCCGCGGCAAGTTGGGCTACGCCTTCGACGGCTCCTGGCAGGGCGGACTCTTCCTGTTCGAGATGCTGATAAGCGCCCTTCTGCCGGCGGTGCTCCTGAGTTTCCGACGGATCCGAAACAGCGTTGCGGGCGCAGGTGTGTGTTCCGCCCTGATCGTTCTGGGGATGATGGGATACCGTTTCAACATCTGTATCGTGACCTTCACCCGACCCGACGGCTTGCCCTATGTTCCCACGTGGATGGAACTCGCGGTCAGCGCCGGGGTCATGGCCGGGGCCATCCTTGTCTTCATCTTCTTCGTCGAGAGGTTCAAGGTTTACGAGGACGAGCCCGAGAGTCATGCGGAGCCTTTCATCACACCGAGCTATGACACGGCCGGCGTGCCCGGGGCCTTCCTCGCGGGCGTGGCATCGCCTCGGCGACACTCGCTCGTCTTCGTGATTACGGCGGCGCTGACCGTCGGCCTCTTACCTGACGACGCATTGTTCGGACCTCAACTCGAGTCGACCGCCACGTCGTCTTCGCGTACGGTGGCCGCCTTCGCAGTCGAGCTCGGCAGTACCCCGGGGCATCGCTACGAGTTGCCCGGTATTACATCGCTCGATGCGATGCCGGTCGACGGAGACCGAACGTCCATCGAAGTGATGCTAATCAACGGAAACCGGGACGAGCGGCTGGTGTTGTTTAACCATGCGGGCCATGTCGCCCAGCTCGGCGCGGACGAGTCCTGCCGGCAGTGCCACCACCAGAACCTGCCCTTCGATCGCAACACGTCGTGCGATCGCTGTCACCGAGACATGTATGTCACTACGGACACATTCGATCATCCGTTTCACGTGGACACGCTGGGCGGAAACGCGGGATGCGTGCAGTGTCACGGTGACGAGCCGGCACGAAAGACGAGACAAACCGCCAAGGCGTGCCAGGTGTGCCACGAGACAATGATCGTCGAGGGGTCGCGCATCCGCCCACCGGAGCAGGGTCTGACCGGGTTCGCGCCGGGATATATGGACGCTATGCATGGCCTGTGTATCGGCTGCCACGAAGAGGAAGCACCCAAGCTTAACCGCCCCAACCATGCAAGGTGCGATGCGTGCCACAGGCCCGAGATAGGGTTCGTCGATACTGCGGCGCTGGTGCTGAGGGGAAGCCAAACCGGCGCCGGACCGCTAGCCGCGCCGGATCGCTAGCCGTGCCGGCGTCGTTCGATGGGCGGATCGGCTGAATCACGAGGCTCAGACGCTTTGAACGAGTACGGATGATGACATCGTCTCCTCCGAGTAAAAAGAAGGTCCTGGTTGTCGACGATGAGCCCTCGATCGTGACGTACTTGACGACTGTGTTGGAGGACGCCGGATACGAAACCTGCGCCGCCACGGCCCCCGAAGAGGCATGGGCCACCGCCCAGGAGGAGCGCCCCGACGTGATCACCTTGGATATCATGATGCCGAAGCGGTCGGGTTTTGCGTTGTATCAGGATTTCAAGCTCGACCCCGTGCTCTGCGACATCCCCGTGGTCTTCGTCACGGCGTTCAGTCGGACCGACGACCTCTGGTCGGAGGCATTCCGCAAGGTGGTCCCGGACGGAAGGATCCCGCTTCCGGAGGGGTACATCGAAAAACCCATCAGTGTCGACGTGTTTCTGGAAACCGTGGAGTTCGTGGTTAGATGCGCTGCCTCCAGGGCCTCGACGGGCAAGGAGGGAGTCTCATGATCTCCGTGAAACACTGGATCCGAAACGAACTGTTCGACCAGGTACCGATCAGCATCTGCGTCATTGATCGTGACTATAAGATCGTCGAGGCCAACCGGAACTTCCTCGACACCTACGGGCCATGGCAGGAGCAGAGCTGTTTCGCGGTCTACAAGAACCGAACCGAACGCTGCGAGCATTGCGCGGCGGCAGAGACGTTCCGCGACGCCGTCACACGGGTTCGCGAGGAGCCGGGCGTCGTGGGGGCGGAGGGCAAACCGACCCACTACCTCGTCAGGACGGTGCCCCTCGTTGGCGAGGACAACAACGTCCGTTACATCATCGAGATGTCCGCGGACATCAGCGAGATGAAGCAACTGCAGCTGGAGAAGCTGACCGCCGAGCGTCTCGCCGCGGTCGGCCAGACCGTGGCCGGGCTGGCACACGGAATCAAGAACCTCATAATGGGCCTGGAAGGCGGCATGTATGTTGCCAAATCCGGAGTCCAGCGGAATGATCCCGAGAAGATCCGCCAAGGCTGGCAAGTACTGGAGGAGAACATCATTCGCATCTCCTCCTTCGCGAAGGAGTTTCTGGATTTTGCCCGAGGGCGGACCCCACACGTGACTCTTGTGAATCCCAATCTCGTGGCACAACAAATAATGGACCTGTACCGCGACACGGCTGGCCAAGCGGGTATTGAGCTCCGTTGCGACCTGACCGAAGGTATTGACGAGGCTCCCCTGGACGAGAAGGAAATCCACACCGCTTTGGCTAACCTGACGTCCAACGCGTTGGACGCGTGCGAGATGAGCGACACGAAGGACCGGCGCATCACGCTCTCCACGCGCGAGGAGAATGGGACCTTGATCTATGAGGTCGCGGATAACGGCTGCGGTATGGACTACGATGTCAAACAGAAGGTCTTCACGAATTTCTTTTCGACCAAGGAGTCGGGCAGAGGAACGGGGTTGGGTTTGCTGACGACACGAAAGATCGTGCAGGAGCACGGCGGTTCGGTGTGGTTCGAGTCCACCAAGGGGCAGGGCTCCGTATTCCGACTGGAGTTACCCCGCAACCGCCTTCCGAAACTGACGAACGAGCGCGACGCCGGAGAGGACAACTGATCGATTGGTCTGGGTCCAATCCGCAGTGGAGGACAACTCATGGCACAGGCTGAGGACATGACCGTTCTTGTTGTGGACGATGAACCGAACGTGCGGCTGTTCCTTCAGACGGCCCTCGAGGATGCCGGTTTCAACGTCGTTACGGCTGCCGACGGCGACGAGGCTCTCGAAATCGTCCGGAGAAGCAAGCCCGATTTCATCTCCACGGACCTGGTGATGCCAAACCGATCGGGTCCACGGCTTCTGTACGAACTCAAGAAGGACAAGGAGCTGTCTCGCATCCCCGTGCTCGTCGTTACTGCTCATGCGAAGACCGACATGGGGAAGAGCGACCTCGAGAATCTTATGGCCGATAGCGTCATGTCCGGGCCCGGCGTCTATCTCGAGAAGCCGGTCAGGCCCGCTGCCTATGTGCGGCACGTCAAGGAGGCGCTGGGTATAGAGGTGACAGAGCAAGACGCCGACCGGATGGGCCTGAAGGAGCAGTTGGAGGAACAGATGCGGGGCGCAAGCCCGGAAGACATGCGAAAAGCCCTTGACGCTCTCAGAAAGCGATGAGGGCTCTTACATGCGGAGGTAGAAGACTACAACTAACAGTCAATCGGGCGACATGCGTCCGGCGAAGAACGCGGAGAACATAGTCATGACTGACGGCGCGTCTGAGAAAAAGAAGATCCTCATCGTGGAGGACGAACCGGGTCTTGTAACCTACCTGGAGACGCTCCTGGAGGATAACGGATACGAAACGACGTCGGCGAGCGATGGCCGGAGCGCGCTCGAGAAGGTGAGAGCCCAGCGTCCGGACCTTATAACCCTCGATATATCCATGCCCGAGACCTCCGGTGTGCGGTTCTATCGAGATCTGAAGGAAGACTCCGAACTCGCCGGTATTCCCGTCATCGTCGTCACGGCCGTTACGGGATACGGGGGGAGCCCGGACGAATTCAAGAAGTTCATCAGCACGCGCAAACAAGTGCCGCCACCAGAGGGATTTGTCGCCAAACCCGTCGAACCAGAGGAGCTGCTGACTGCCATCAAGGATCTTTTGCAGCCCTGAGCCGCGGGTTTCAGCCTGCGCGATGGCACGAACGTAGTTCACGCCCACGCGCCACAATCGGCATATTCAAGCTGAACGCGGTAGCAGGGGGTGTGCGTCCGTGGACATGCAGGGCGAGTTTCCGCATGTGTATACGCAAGTCGGGTGAGAGTAGCTTGTGCCACACGTGCGGAACGCTACCGCCGAGTTTCAAACGCTGAAGCCGAATTCCAGTCGAGTCAAGGGACTGCCGCGAAATCGGAATCACCCATAGCGTGAAGAACGTCGAGCCAAGAAGGCAGGAGATCAGCGGTCAAGGCCCACGGTGGAACCGCACGATCACGCACCCGGTGCCTCCGCCTCCGGAACGAGTCCACATCGAACTCTAATCGTCGTCGTGGTCATGAGCTTCGTCATGACCCTGGCCACGGCCGCGACCTTGGCCTCCGCCGCGTCCGCAGCACTCGCACCGGCCGCCACCGCGACCGGCTCCACGACCGGCTTCCCGTCCCCAACGATGTCCTCGTCCCTTCCGCACGCCTTCGGCACAGAGACGAAACAGCTTCTTCTGTTGCGCAGGTGTGAGGTGATCTCGTACGGTAAGTAGATACTGCGCTACACGTCGCTCCAGCGCGTTGTGCTTCGCGATGCAGGCTTCGATCTGCTCCTGGATGGCCTCGTTCGTAACATCTTCGTCTTCCAGCAACGTAGCCAAGGCCGAACGAGCGTCCGAAAGTTCTCCCTGCAATGACTTGCGTTCCCCGGCGAAGCCTGGATCGAGGCTCTCGATTCCCTCAGCGGTTTCCGTGTCAAGGTCAAGCCACCGGGCCAGCGGAGAATCGAGACGAGGCTTTTCTTCAGAGGATGGCTGCGAGCGCGCCACGATAGTCCCGGCCAAGCTGGCGGCAAAGACGACAACACAAACGCACAGGACGTAGCTTGCCTTTTTGTTCATCATGACTCGACCTCCGCTCCTTCGGGGGCTTCCGGCTCAAACCCAAAGGGAAGCCCCGTGGCCGATTGTGTCGCCAGTTCCCCCAGGCCGAGGGCCTCGGCCAATTCGACGGCCGTCGGAGCCGCCGAGGTTTGCGGACCATGCGAGGTTCTGTCCTTCGGCAACAGCGACCCAGTTGCGATTCCGAGTCCAGCCGCAAGTGCGATTGAGGCGGCCGCGCGGAACTGGCCGGCTCTGAGCACCGCGAGCAGCAGTGGACGACGGACTGCGTTCTCCTGACCCGCCGCCCGCGCAAGAACCCGATTCGTCAGGTCGGTGCCGGTAGGATCAAGGATCCACCCTCCAAGGTCGTCCCACGTGCCCCGAAGCTCTTCCAACGCCGTGGCGCAGCTACTGCACGTCGCCAAGTGGAGCCGAACGTCGCGTTCCTCGGCGTCTGTCAGCTCCCCGCCAACAAGGCGAACGAGCAGATGATCTTGTGGACAAGACATGATAGCTGTCTCCTTCGATTGAACGAACGATGATTCACTACCCTGCGGAGAATCCTCACTTTTTTTCCAGCTCAACGAGCGACCGCCTCAAAGCCGCGTACGCCCTCACCAGCAACGATTCTACGGCGGATTCGGACCAACCTGTCGCCTCGGCGGTCATGCGCACGGTAAGGCCGGAGAAACGGTGAAGCACCACCGCGACACGCTGCCGATCCGGAAGCATCGCGATCGCCTTCCGAACCACGATCGCTCGTTCACGCTCTTCGATCGCGGTCGCCTGCTGGGCTGCACCGGTGTCGGCGCCATCCGGCACATCGCCCGTTACGGGCTTTCGCCGTTTGAACGCGTCCAAGCACAGGTTCACGACGATGCGATACAGCCAGGTCGTAAACTGCGCCGTAGGCTCGTATCGCTTCGCGGATCGCCACACGCGAAGAAAAGCCTCCTGTCCGATATCTTCCGCCAACGCATGATCACCGGTCGTGCGGTAGGCGAGCTCCAACACTCGTCGTTGGTGGCGCTGAACGAGAGCGCCCAGCGCCGTCCTGTCATCAGCGGCCAGACGTGCCATAAGCTGCACATCATCGACTTGCTCGCGGTCTTCGTTCAGCAAGGTCCTATCCCGCATTACAGAAAAACACCCGAAGCACTCCGCAGGGTATCCCCACGGCACTCGTTCAAAAGGCATAGCACAGGCAAGCTCGAGCACGTACGCGTGAGAACGAGAGAATGACTTCTTAACAGGAGAACAACTGATGTTCAAGAAACTGCTGGTTGCCGGACTCGCGGTCACCTCCGTTGCGGCCCTCGTGGGATGCGATGAGGAAACGCTGGGCATGGTGGCACCCGATGCCGCGAAGATGCTAGCGGTATCGCAGGGATTCCAAGGTGGCGACCTCCTGGTGGATCAACTCCAAACACAGGATCGCCTGCGAGACGGTACCGGAGCGAACTGCACGAATCCCGGTGACCCGGGGAGCTGCGACGGTTCGGGACCATACGGCACCGGCAGGAATGGCGATAACAGTGGTGGTGGTTACGGCACGGGAACCGGCGGGGGTGACCGGCTCCGTGATGGAAGCTGCGGAGGCTGAGCCTGCCGCACCGCAACGGGAGCAGCTGCCGGGATAGACCGTGCAGCCGCTCCCTCGCGGCGGAAGAAACGCAATCCAAGAAATCTGACACAGGAGAACAACAATGAATACGAAAACATTGCTCATTCCTTTGGCCGGTCTTGCTGTCGGGCTGTTTGTATCCTCGGCGGATGCACAGTGGCGCAACGGGCGCGGCGGTATGGGCGGGGACGGCTGCATCTTCGATGGAATCGAGGTCACGCCGCTCAGCGATCAAGAGGCGCAGGACCTCCGGTACATGCGTGAGGAGGAGAAGCTCGCCCGCGACGTATACCGGGCCATGTTCGACCTCTGGCAAGTGCCTACGTTTTTCCAGATTGGCGAATCGGAGCAGCGGCACATGGATGCCTTGGGACGCCTGATTGTCCGGTACGACCTCGAGGACCCCGTGGTCGATGACACCGAGGGCGTGTTCACTAATTCGGTCTTCGTGGAACTCTACGGTGAGCTGGTGGAAGCCGGATCAGCGTCAATGGTCGACGCCCTGAAGGTCGGGGCGCTCATCGAGGAGCTGGACATCGTGGATCTGCGCGAGGCGCTATCCCAGACCGATCACGTCGACCTGCAACGTGTGTACGGAAACCTCATGCGAGGGTCGCGGAATCACTTGCGGGCCTTCGCTAGCCTCATCACCGCGGCTGGTGAGACGTACGAAGCCCAGCACCTGACGCAGGAGGAGTTCGACGAGATCGCGGCGTCTCCGTTCGAGCGTGGAAACGGCCGAGGAAACGGTCAGTGCCGAGGCAAACGCGGCAACAAAGGAAACTCGGATGTCGTGGGTCGCCAGCGAGGCCAGTGCATGCGGGGCGGCCGATAGCCGCACTGAACGTAGCGTCTCGCGGCGGCGGATTCGGAATACCGCCGGACAAGTACTCCAGAGGGTTGCGGGTGTCAGACTCGCAGCCCTCTGTGGCTTTGCTGTGGATGCCCGATCGTGTCACCGCGGATCTGCTCACGCCCAGCGACTCAGATCGAGGAATCCTCTCTTCGCCGGCACTTTGGGACGCCCAGGACTCCAAAACCACGATGACTGTGCAGCGAGACTCATCAAGTCTGGAAAGAACACGTAAAGCGGCAGGGCGCCAGGCAGATTCCGCAAGAGAATAACGGAAAGATCAGTTGACATATCGATATATTACGATATGTTTGATAATGATGGCGAGGAAGAAACGCAAGCTGATTGACCTGGACGCCCTCGGCCGCGCTGCGGAGTGTCTCAGAACGCTCGCCCACCCTCATCGGCTAAGGATGGTTAATATGCTCCTGAGTGATGAGTACACGGTGGGCGATCTTGCGGAGGCGTGCGAGATCCACAGCCACATGGCCTCCGAGCACCTGCGGATGATGAAGGACCGCGGGTTGCTCAGCAGCCGGAGGGAAGGTCGCCGGACCTTTTACCGCATCGAAGACCGCGGGCTAGCGAGCATCATGGACTGCGTTGACAAGCGGTACGGTGCCGAGGCAGAACGATAACACGTTCCCGAGGTCATTCGCGTTCGAGAGTACCTGCAGAAGATGGGTGCTGGAGTGCACGAGACAATGAACAGCAAAGTTGACGACACCGCCACCCAATCGGGAAAGTTCTTCAGCACACGTTTCGTTGTTCGGGGAGCAGCGTACGTCATTCTCGTACTAGTCGGATGCATTGTGCTGTACGCGATGATGTTCGCGCCCGTCGCCGTAACCTCTTACGAGGTTCGGCGTGGACCAATTATATCGGAGACCATGGGCACCGGAACGCTGGAGGCACGTGTTAAGGCGACGATCAGCCCTAAGATATCCGGCCGGATTGCACGGGTTCTCGTCGACCAGGGCGATTACGCGAGAGTCGGCCAGTCACTTGTGAGACTTGATGACGCCGAACTGCTCCAGCAGGTTGGAATCGCAACCGCCGGCGTCGCAATAGCCGAGGCCGCGTTGGATCGGCTCAGAGCTGACAAGGATCGCGCACTCGCTGTACTGCGGCAGGCCGATTTCGACTACAAGCGGACCAGCGATCTTTACGAGAAGAACACCGCAGCGAACGTTGAGTTCGAAAAGGCCACCGAGGCGCTAAACATTGCCCGGGCAGAGCTGGCCCGTGCCGAAGCCGCCATCGTTGAAGGTCAGCAAGAGCTCATCGAACAACAGAAAACTCTGGCCTATCATCAGGCTCGCTTGGCAGATACGGAAATCCAGGCGCCGTTTGACGGACTTCTCGTGAAGCGGCATCGTGACCCTGGTGACGTTGTCGTCCCCGGAAGCCCGGTACTGACCTTGATCTCGACCGATGAGCTGTGGATCACCGCCTGGGTGGACGAGACGGAAATGACGCGCCTCCGTCCGGAGCAACCGGCACGCGTGGTCTTCCGCTCGGAGCCCGAACGCGCTTACCCCGGCAAGGTCTCACGGCTCGGTCGGGAGGCTGATCGTGAGACTCGCGAATTCGTTGTAGACGTCCACGTGCTGGAACTTCCGGAGATATGGGCCGTCGGCCAACGAGCTGAAGTGTTCATCGAGACGGCGCGTAAAGAAGACGTCGCCGTATTACCCACCAAGTACCTCCTGCTGCGCAATGAGATCCTCGGTGTCCACATAGAAGAGCAAGGGCGTGCCGCGTGGCGTCCTATCAAAACAGGCCTGCGAAGCCGGGATTCCGTCGAAGTGATCGACGGACTGCGGCCGGGTGACACGGTTGTCGTACCGGTTGACCCAAAGACCGAACTCCGCGACGGACGAAAAGTCGAGCATGCTCCATGAACCTTGCGATCAAGGACATTCGACACAACTTCGGACGGTTCGCCCTCACGACCGTGGGTGTTGGCATGCTTCTCATGATCGTGATGGGTATGGGCGGAATCTACCGCGGTATCATCGAGGACGCGACTCTGCTGGTTGACGAGGTCGGCGCCGACTTGTGGATCGTGCAACGAAACACGCGCGGGCCCTTTGCCGAGGTTTCACGTGTTCCCGCCAATCTCGTTCATCGGGCGCTGGCGGTCCCCGGCGTCGAAACCGCTAGGGAGTTTGTCTATCATACGATCCAGCGCGAACGCGAGGGAAAGCCGATCCGCATCGCCGTTGTTGGTCTGAGCTGGCCGACCGACAAGGGTGAGTCGTTGCCGTTCATCGCCGGAAGGCCGTTGGCTCAAAACCACTTCGAGATGATCGCGGACGGTAGGCTGGGGCTGCAACTGGGTGAGCGAATTCGCCTGGGCAAAGAGAGTTACACCGTCGTCGGCATCACCGAGAACATGATCGGCTCTTCCGGCGACGGCTTGGCGTTCTTCACCGTAGCCGACGCTCTCGACATTCAGTTCGATGTGCCCGGCGAAGCGGTGCGTCTCGAACGCCAGGCCAGGCATGCTCGCGGAACGCAAAGCGAACTCGGCCGAAAACAACCGGCATTGACCGAGACCGCCTTCCTGCTGTCTTCGGAGATTCCAGCGCTCCAGCCACGGCAGATTAGTGCTGTCATGGTCACCCTGGTACCCGGTACGACGCAGCGCTCTGTCGCCTCCATCCTGTCCGGCTGGAGCGACGTGTCGGTGTACACGGCCGCCGGTCAGCGTGAACTCCTTCTGAGGGGACCTGTTGAAAAGGTCCGTAGGCAGATTGGGCTATTCCGCGTGCTCTTGACGATTATCGCAGCTATCATAATGGCGTTGATCCTGTACACGCTCACGCTCGACAAGCTCCATGACATCGCCTTGCTGAAGCTCATCGGCGCCCCGAACCGTAGGATCCTCGGGATGATTCTTCAACAGGCGCTGCTGCTCGGCGTGGTCGGCTATGGCATCGCCTATCTGATTGGCTTAAAGCTCTTCCCACGCTTCCCGCGCCGCGTGATTCTTACGAACGACGATCTGGTGCAGCTTGCGGCGATCGTCCTGATGATCTCGGTTCTTTCCAGTGTGCTGGGCATCTGGAAGGCTATCCGCGTCGAACCCAATGAAGCACTTTCCGGATAACCGGTAATGGACAACGGCTTTGCCATCGAAACCGTGGGCCTCACAAAGATCTACGGCAGCGGAAACACGGAAGTGGTCGCCATGCGCGACGCCGCTGTCAAGATCCGTCGGGGTGAAGTAGTAGCCCTGCTTGGACCCAGCGGATCGGGAAAGTCCACGTTTCTCACGGCCGTCGGCCTCATCAATCCGCCGTCTGCAGGCCGAATCCTCATTGGTGGCGAGTTGGTCGTGGATGGGCCCAAGGCGCTTAGGGACTCGCGCGCCTTTCGGCGAAAACACATTGGGTTTGTTTTCCAGAAATCAAATCTGATCCCGTTCCTTTCCGCTATCGAAAACGTGCAGATTGCCCTCGAGATCAACAAATGGTCCGCGACGGCATCGCGCACGCGGGCGATGGCATTGCTGGAATATCTCGGCGTGGCCGATCGTGCCAACCATTCCCCTTCAACACTGTCTGGCGGGCAGCAGCAGCGTGTTGCCGTGGCCCGTGCCTTGGCTAATCAGCCGAGCATCATTCTTGCTGACGAGCCTACGGCAGCTTTGGACGGTCGGCTGGGACGGCAGGTCATGGAGCTTTTCAGGAAGCTGGCGCACGAACATGGAACCGGCGTTGTTGTCGTAACGCATGATCATCGGGCACTCGACGTGTTCGACACGGTCTATGAGATGGAAGACGGCCTGATCCGGTGTGGAAAGTCCGCCATCGCAGATACCACAGAAACGCGTGAGAGATTTATGGGAACAGCAGCGCCTGGCGGGGTGGCAGATGAAGAGGAGTGAATCCAGACGTCTCGGGAAGGGGCCCGGCCAAGGGCAACTTATTCAGCAAAACAGGTGTCGGGCGCAGTGCCGGGACAATCTGCAATGTGCATTGAATCGGTTACGAGGAGCTGCCTGTCGAGAAGTGTTCCGGTAGGCGTATGCTCGTTAGAACCCAAAGCAGGAACTCAGTGCGGTAGTTCCGCACGCTGGGATCTGTGCGGCGGCCACCCGCAAGGGTAGTCCCTGCCGCGACAATCCCGGGTACACAGAGGATGTGAACCGGATGATGCAAGGGCATCGGCGCCTGCCGTTTCCGAAACGGGTGAGTGCCGTGCTCCTTACAGGAAAGCAGTGGTGACCAGATGATGCGTGTGATTGTAATCGGGGGTGTGGCGGCGGGACCTAAGGCAGCGGCCAAGGTGATGCGACTTCGTCCGGATGCAGATGTGACTGTGATTGAAAAGGGCGAGTTCTTGTCCTACGCCGGGTGCGGGCTCCCGTACTACATTTCCGGCGTCGTGCGAGAACAGGCCGAGCTGATGTCTACGCCCATCGGTGTCGTTCGAGACGCAGAGTACTTTCGCAGTTGCAAGGGAATCACAGTGCTCAACCGCACCGAGGCGACGAAGATTGATCGCCGCAGTGGACGAGTAGAGGTGAAAGACCTCAGCAGCGGCAGAACTCGTTGGTTGGAGTACGACAAGCTCGTTCTCGCGACAGGGGCGCGCCCGGTAGTACCGCCAATCCCCGGGAAGGAACTTCGGAACGTCTTTGTGGTCCACCGAGTGGAGGATGCGGAGGCGATTCGCAGCGCTATCGCAGGGACGGGCACCAGGAATGTCGTCATCGTGGGCGGTGGGCTGATCGGTATAGAAACGGCGGAAGCGCTGCACCGGCGCGGCGTTCATGTCGCCATCGTAGAGATGCTTCCGCAGGTTCTTCCCATGCTGGATTGGGAGCTGGCCCGGCAGGTCGAGAAGCATCTGACTGAAAAGGGTGTATCGGTTCTCACCGATTCAAAGGTCCTCGCGCTGGAGCCGGGACAGCCGGGGGGCACTACGGTCGGGTGTGTGAGAACGGAGCGAGAAACGCTGCCTGCGGATCTGGTCATTCTGGCGATTGGTGTTCGCCCTAACATACAGCTCGCCGAGACAGCCGATTTGGAGATCGGCCCGACCGGCGCGATTCGAGTGGACGCCCACATGCGGACCTCAGATCCGGACATCTATGCGGCCGGTGATTGCGTGGAGTCCACTAATCTCGTGACCGGCAAACCGTGTTTCGTTCCGCTGGGTTCCACGGCGAACAAGCAGGGGCGCGTGGCCGCCATGAATATCTGCGGCGGAAACGACGTGTTTCCCGGTGTGATTGGAAGCACAGTGTGCAAGGTATTCGACCACACGGTCGCCCGGACCGGTGCCGGCGAGGAAGAGGCGCGGGCCGCCGGTTTCGACGTGGTGACCTGTCTGAACCCCGCACCGGATAAAGCCCACTACTATCCTCTGGCAAAACCTCTGATGCTGAAACTCATTGCGGACCGGAAAACGCGCAGACTCTTGGGCGCCCAAGCGACCGGGCCAGGCGAAGGGTCGAAGCGCATTGACGTGGCTGCCACCGCGATCACGGCTGGCTTGACTGTGGATCAGGTTGCGAAGCTGGATCTCGCGTACGCACCACCGTTTTCGCCTGCGATGGATAACCTGATCGTCGCCGCGGACATTCTTCGCAACAAGATGGATGACCAGTTGCAAAGCCTCACGCCGATGCAGGTCAAGCGGATGTTGGAAGCGGGAGAAGAAGTCTTTCTTTTGGATGCTCGGAGCCCCGCCGAATATGAGCAAGGCCGCATCGAACAGGCAACGCTCATTCCGCTCGGCGCCTTGCGCGCGCGAGCCGACGAGGTTCCGCGTGATACTCCTGTTGTCGCTTTCTGCAAGAGTTCCCTTCGCGCCTACGAAGCCGCACGCATCTTGCACGGACGTGGATACACCAATGTCAAAGTCATGGACGGGGGCATCGTCATGTGGCCTTATGAGCTGGTCGACTAGATGGCCAAAAGGAGGCAACTGCAGTCATGGACGTAGCAAACACCGCCGCCGTGGACAACAGGCGCTTTCGGAAGGGGAAGGCGAACACCGGGCTGGTGGAGAAGATGTCCGGTGGTAACATCGCAAGAGTAATTGGCAATAAGGGTGCCCGGGATTAGACGGCGGACCGTTTCCCCGGTGTGCGAGCGGGCGGTCCGCGCAGTTACTTCTCTCGACCGGTTGCACATCCCACAACCCGGGGTCTCTTTGAAGTTCAGTCTTTCGTCCAGAAGCCGGCGTACTCGGCGATTACGCCGCTGCGGTAGCCGGTGACGATGCGCGTCAGGTAGCCCTGGCCGGACCAGTGATCGAAATCGGCCTGGAACTCACCGGTCGAGCGGTCGTGGGTGGCGGCCCAGTGGTTGTACGATGTCGAGTCCCAGATGGCGGAAAACTTCTTTACGCCGTTTTCCATGTATCCGTCCAGGTAGGCGAGCCGTCGGCCGGCGTCGTCGTTGTCATCGAAGGCCGTTTGATAGGCGGCGCTGGTCAACCCGGCCTGTGCCTGGAAGACGCCGACATCCTTCTTGTCGTACAGCGCGGTGACGAACGTTGTGGAGGCGATCTGTACGAAGGATATGTTCACCGGCCGATATCCGTTGTTCGTGTTGTTGGTATAGAGGGTGGCGTGCTCGGAGAGTGTGCGGCCGTGATAGGCAGTCCAGCCCGGCCCGCCGTCTTTCACGAAGATCGCGGCATAGCGGATGCCGCCGCCGTCAGGGTAGCTGTCGACGTGGGTGAGTCGATAGCCCTGGGCGTGACGCTCGGTGACAAGATCCTGATATTGACCTCCGGTAAGATTGTGATGGGCGGTCCACGGTCCGGTGCTGCCGGCGTTGAAGATCACGTTGAAGTACACATTGCCCAGGACGTCGAAGCCGTCGATCCAGACGGGGTGGTAGCCGGCGGCGCGGATGTTGTCGAAGACGGCCTGGTAGTTAGCCTCTGGAATGCCGTGCTGAACGACCTGGGTGTAGTTGGGTGAGATGGTGCTGACGCCGAAAGTGTAGGTCTTGGCCAGGGTGTCGTTGGTGCGGACCTCGGCTTTCCAGAGCCCCAGCGGAATCGAAGGCTCGTCAATCACGGGATTGGTCAACCAGAAGCTGTGCCGATAAACAACGCCCCAGTTCCAGTTTGTGACAGAGAACTCAGTGTTGTTCGGCCGGCGGATCGTGACCGTGGTGGAGTCGCCGCCTTCTCCGCCCGCCATTGAAGCGCCGAAGCCGAGCGTATCGCCCGGTTGAATCACTTTGACATTCGGAGGCGGGTCCTGGATCTGCTCGACGTCGCTGATCACGCCGTTGATCAGCGTTGCATCCATAAAGCCTAGCGGCGTGTCGTACAGCGGCGGATTCAGAATCATGTCATGCAGGAACGGAGCGACGGGGTCTCCATCGCAGTCGTGAACCTCGAAGTGCAGGTGCGGGTGCGAGGAGTTGCCCGAGCTACCGACCACGCCCAGCTTCTGCCCGGGGACGACATGGTCACCCGGCGACACGACGACCGAGTTCTCCTTGAGATGGCCGTAGTACGAAACGAAACCGTTGGGGTGTTCAATCTTCACGACGTTCCAGGGTCCCGTGTCGTCACCCATGTGCCGATCGTACTCCGTGTCGTGGGTGTATACGACGAAGCCGCTGGCGGCTGCGAAGATGGGGAAGTCGTTGTCCATCGCGCGGAAAGTCGGCACGTCGACGTCTACACCCTTGTGGCCATTGTAGGTCTTGGCATCATCGCCGGTGTTGCCCCTGAAGTCGGTCTTTCCATCGCCGGGGTCGAGGTCTACATAGTTGTTGATGACCCAATCGCGGGCGTCCACGCCGGGCATCGGCCAGTGGAAGTTGAGGCTGCCGGTCCAGCACGGAATGACAAACCCCGTGTAGCTGAGTTGGAGTGTCCCCACGTCCTTCAGATCGATGTTGCCGTCTTGATCGAAGTCGCCCTGCCCACAGCCGTCCGGCAGTCTTCCGATCGGACCCGTGATACAGGATGCGAACTGGGTGTAGTCGGCGAGCGTGACCATACCGTCACCGGTGAAGTCGGCCTGTGGCGCTCGCGTGTAGAAGGGCACTGTGCGGCTGTCGTCGGGGGTGTACACTTCGGCTTGTGATCCCGCCGCCGGACGGAGGACGACAGTAAGCTCGTCTCCCGGGTCCAGGTCTTGATCCTGCGGACCGGT
>CBDUZY010000007.1:0-16512 GCA_965371825.1 uncultured bacterium | reverse complement strand
ATCAACCAAGCTCACCGGCCTCCGAAGTTATTCCGACAGCCTGTCACGGTCGCGGTACTGAATGGACGAGTCGCCCTCGTAGCAGTCCTCTCGTCGATCCGTGCCTCCGCGCGGGTTCCCGACAAGTCGGGATTCCATTCCGCCCGCGGTTCAGGATGAGACGGACGGCCTGCCATGCCGGCGACTGTCTAGTATCGGATCAGCGTTATTCCACAGGGCAGCCGCACTCTTTCTCGGCCGCGTTCCACTCGGTGAACCTGCGGTGAGCCTCCTCGAAGGTGATCTCACCGGCGAAGGCGGCCTGCATGGTCTCGATAACGTAACGGACCGTTATCGGGAACTTCAGTTCTGGGTACGAGGCGTTGAGCAGTGCAGCCACGCCCTGCACCAGGGCCTGGTTGAACAGGTCGCTGGTTCGGTTGATGGCCGTAAACAGGGTCATGTTCCGGTCGAAGCCGCTCGTGATCTCCGGTGACGAGAGGTCCGTAATCTGGAAGGCGTCGAGGAACTTGTCGTCCGGGCTGTAATCCGACGGCCCCCAGAGGTCCGGATGGTTCTTCCAGAATCCCTGCGAACATGCCTCCCAGCCGAGCAGCACCTTGAAAGTGAACTCGAAGACGTCGCTGGCGTTGTAGCAGTCGTCGGTCGCCGCCAGCGCCGCGCTTACCCAGGCCGGGCCCGTGACCGTGATCGTCAAGCCGCCGCCCGGAAGCGGAGCGACGAAGACGTACTCCCCGCTGTCGGCGGTGATGGTCATCAGGTCGTACGCGCTGATGGCCGAGTCGACGCAGTTGTCGTTGGTGTCCGCGACGTACTGGACCGGCTCGCCGTCACAAATGAACTGCGTGCCATTGGGCTGCATGGTCACTACCGGAGGAGTGGTATCCTGTACGCTGACGAGCTGATCGACACTGGCGGTGTTACCGCAGTCGTCGGCCGCACTCCAGGTTCGGTCGAGCAGGTAGTCACCGAGGCAAATGCCGGCGGTCGAGACTTCGGCGAACTCGACCGGCACGTCCGGATCGCAGTTGTCGCCGGCGGAGAGCGTTACCGGATTGGGCACCGCGTCGCACTCGGCGGTGATATCCTCGGGATCGTCGCTCAGAACCGGTGCGGTCGTATCCACGACGGTGAGTATCTGAACGTACGTCGACGCGTTGCCGCAAGAGTCGGTTGCGGTCCATGTGCGCGTGATCGTCCACCGAGCGGGGCAGTCGCCGGGCTCTTCGCTCTCGCCGTACTCGACGGTTGGGCTGGAGCAGTTATCCGTGGCCGTCACTTCCGGCGGCGCTGGGATGGCGTCGCACTCGACTGTCTCGTCAGGCGGAACACCGATGAGCGCCGGGTCGGTCGTGTCTATCACGGTGATAACCTGGGTCGCGGAGGTCTGATTGCCGCTCGCGTCGGTCGCGGTCCAGGTGCGCGTGATCGTGCGTTGGCCGTCGCACGCACCGGGCTCGGTCTGCTCGGTTAGCTCCACGGTCGGATCGGAGCAGTTGTCGGTGGCGGTAACCACGGCTGGAGGCGGCACGGCATCGCACTCGACTGTCTCGTCGGGAGGCACACCGATGAGCACCGGCGCGGTCGTGTCCACCACGGTGAGGACCTGACTTTGCGATGTCTGGTTGCCGCAGTCATCGGTTGCGGTCCACGTTCTGGTGATCACCGCCAGGCCGATGAACGGTCCCGGCTCGATCGTCTCGACGAGTTCGACGATCGGATCGGAGCAGTTGTCCGTGGCTGTGACCACCGGCGGATCGGGAACCGAGTCACACTCGACCGTCGCGTCGGCGGGCACGCCGACGAGCGTTGGCGGTGTCGTATCGATAAGGGTGACGATCTGGACCTGCGAGGTTTCGTTCGCGCAGTCGTCCGCGGCCGTCCAAGTCCTGATGACCATTGACTCACCGATGCAGCTCCCCGGTTCAGTGTTCTCCGCGAGCTGAACTGCGGGGTCGGAGCAGTTGTCGGTGGCTGTCACCTCCGCTGCGGGAGGCAGTGCGTCACACTCCGCGGTGACATCCGGCGGTACGCCGATCAACTCCGGAGCGGTGCTGTCGGTCACGGTGATGGTCTGGCTCTCGGATGTTTCGTTGCCGCACTCGTCGAGTGCCGTCCAGGTGCGGGTGATGGCGGAGTCGCCCATGCAGGCTCCGGGAGTGGTGCTCTCGGCGAACTCGACGATCGGAGTCGAGCAGTTGTCGGTTGCGGTCACCTCAGCCGGGGTCGGAATGGAGTCGCACTCTACTGCTTCATCCGCGGGCACGCCGGCCAGTTCCGGTGCGGTCGTATCCTCGACGGTGACAACCTGGGTATGGACGCTCTGGTTGTCGCAGTTGTCGGTCGCAGTCCAGGTGCGTGTGATGGTCGAGTCGCCGAAGCAGATGCCCGGCTCGACTAGCTCGGCGCGCTCCACCACGGGCTCTGAGCAATCATCCGTGGCGGTGAGCACCTCCGGATCAGTTATCGCGTCGCATTCGACCGTGACGTCCGAAGGTCCGTCACTAAGGTCCGGCGCAGTGATGTCCTGAACGGTGACGGTGATTTCGCTCGTGACGACGTGGAGGCACTCCCCACCCGTTATCGTGGCGGCCGCAGTGATCGCACAGTCGCAGTTTGGATCAGGCTCGATTGTGATCGTGTCGGCGGTCGGGTCGCTTATGATCGAGCCGCATCCGGTCACGCTCCACCGATAGGCCGCGTTGTGCAGGCCGGTTGTTTCCGTGGCGGTCACCTCGAAAGTCTCGCCGGCACAGACGAGTTCCGGAGCCGTTAGTTCAAGCACCGGTGGGGGCTCGAGTGGGAAGTAGACCAGGGCATAGTCCTTCAGATCCGAGGTCCACGACGAGGACGAACGCGTTTTCACCATGAACGTCGCATCCGGACTGCACGGATCGACTGCAATCCCCAGCGCGGTGAGGTTTGCCGCGCCTTCTACGAACTGCAGACGCGTCAGGAGCGACGTCTCCGCGCCGTCGCCGGTGTAGTGCGTCCAGGTGCCGGTCGTGGGGTGATCGATGTCCACGAGGTTGGCGGCGCTGTAGACCGAGTCCGGTACGGACACGAGTACGAATGAGCCGCCATCCCAGAAACGTATGCTGGCGACGGGAGACTCGCCACCGGTCTCAAAGTCGATGGTGATCAGGAAGTCGTCGACTGTTCGCCCGCCGTCCGGACCGAGCCCGATCAACTCGCCGTCCGTTTCGCCCACCTGAATGACGCCGGCCTGGTTGAACTCGAAGTCGGCATGGCTGTCGCCGTTGATCGATCTCGTCTCTGCACCGACAAACACCCACCTGTCGCCCGTCACCGGGTCGACGCGGGTATGGAAATAGGTGTTGGTAATGTCGTTCTTCTGCGGGCCGCCGTCACCCATGTCCCAGTCCCAGCCCTTGTCGCCGGGGCCGATCAGGGCGGAGTTCTTGTTGCTGCCGGAAAACAGGGTCGTATCGAGCCCGTCGCCCATGTTTCCCCAGTTGCCGTCGACACTTAGGGCAGCGCGGAACGGTATACCGGAGCCATCTCGAGTGGCGTTCCCGTCGTCGTCCAGAACGCCGAGGTATGAGGCACCTTGTGCCCAGCCGTCACCCATCGGATAACCCGACGGGGCGCTGCCGGAGTACAGTGCTCCCCAGACCTCAAAGGGGCTACCGGGCGACGCGGTGCCCGGCGCGGTCTGGGCAAACGCAGTCGCGGACATACCGAGACCGATCGCGGTCATCACCGCCGCCGACAGCCCCAGGTTGAACCCTCTTACTTTCTTCGAAGACATCGATCTTCCCCTCTTCGCGGCGTTTGGGTCCGACTTCGTCAAGTGCTCGACACCTGACACCGCCGGACGGCGTTTCGCCGGTTACTTCGGTCCCGTGAACTTGAACTGAAACGCGGAGTAGTCCCGCATGTCAATATGCCCGTCGCCGTTGAGATCCACGCACTCGCACCCTGTTGCCAGGGCGTCGAACGTAGCGTCGGCGATGCAGCCCTCGATTACGGCGTAGTCGTCGAGATCGACGTCGCCGTCCCCGTCCAGGTCAGCCTGTTCCGTGTGCTCGCAGACTCCGTCGACACAACTGTCAGCCGAACACGGATCCGCGTCGTCACAGTCAATCGGCTCAAACGCGCATCCCGTCGCGGGATCACATGTATCGGTCGTACACGCGTCGGCGTCGTCGCACGTGACCTCGGTCGTTAGGCATCCCTGGACCGGGTCGCAGGCGTCGTCCGTGCAGGCGTTACCGTCGTCGCAAGTGACCGGTGCGTAGGCGCAACCCGTGGCAGCGTCGCACGAATCGTTAGTGCAGGCGTCGCCGTCATCACAAGCGATCGGCGCGTATACGCAACCGGTGGCAGGATCGCACGAATCGTCCGTACAGGCACTGCCGTCGTCGCACGTGATCGGAGCGGCCACGCACCCGGTCGCCGGGTCACACGTATCATCCGTGCATGCGTCGCCGTCGTCACAAGTGGTCGACGTGTACACGCAGCCGGTGGCGGGGTCACATGAGTCTTCCGTACACGCACTGCCGTCGTCGCACGTTATCAGCGTGACGACACATCCCGAGGTTGGATCGCAGGCATCCTCGGTGCAGGCGTCGCCGTCGTCACAGGTGATCGGCGCGTATACACAACCGCCGGCTGGATCGCACGAGTCGTCCGTGCAGGCACTGCCGTCGTCGCAGGTAACCGGTGTGTAGACACATCCGCCGGCGGGATCGCAGGTATCCTCGGTACACGCACTGCCGTCGTCGCAGGCGACGGAGGTGAACACACATCCGGTGGTTGGATCGCACGTGTCGTCGGTGCAGGCGCTGCCGTCGTCACACGTAACAGGTGTGGCGACGCACCCGGCCGCCGGATCGCAGCTTTCGTCCGTGCAGGCGTCACCGTCATCGCAGGTGATCGGTGTCGATACGCACTCGCCGTTCACGCAGGTGTCGTCGGTGCAGGCGTTTAGATCGTCACAGACAATGTCGTGTGCCCCGCCGAGAAGTTGAAAGGCCAGGTCGCCCTGATCCCCAATTGGCGTCCACGCCGGCAGGCGAAGCAGATCGAAGTACTGTACGGGACCGGCGCCGCTTCGCGCATTGGTGACCTGCCAACCCCACTGCGGCGCATAGGGGATGTCCGGTTGAATCTGGATCCAATACCGCACTCCGGGATGTGCGATGAAGGGCTCCGGCAGGTCGGCTGTGTAGTCGAAGTAATCGGACGGACCGGCGGCGTTGGGCGTCTCGTTGGCCGTGCCCGGGATCTCGTAGACCGCAAGCGCCTTCGTCGCGTCCGCGGTGGGGCCACCGCCACCCGCGGGGCCGCCGTCCTCGTCGGACCAGAAGATGACCCTGAATCCGCTCATCAGTCCGCGTTCGCCGGCAACCCAGTACTGCCCGGTCCAGCGAACACCGGTTACCGACCAGGTACACAACGGGCTTGGCGGCAAGACGAAATCGTCAGCCGCCCCGGCCTCGAACGAGAATGCCGGGTCGCGCTGTGACGCGGGTGACGCGCCACTGACGTTGATGCCGCCACCGGCTGCCGTGTTATCGAGCACTACGTCCGCGCTTGCCGTGGCGGCGGTCGTCCCGGACGCAGCCGCGGATACCAGGACTGTCCGGCCCGCGGAGCGCGGTTTTACCGGGCGCGATGCCGGACGCAGCGCCGCTGCGCTGCCGGCAAAGCCGCACAGCAAACCAACCGTTAGTAACTTGCGAAACATGATCGCCTTTCCCCCCAAGCAGGCTGATGTTGAACGTCGAGTCCCTGCCGCGACCGATGAGGCGCAGCGCAAACTGCGCGCGATGACCGACTGTCGGTCTACGGTCGCTTGCTTTCAGGATCGACCTCAGCCATTGCCAATTGTCTCGGACGTCCCCGTCGTCCGCGTCAACCTCACGACGGGTTAGTTCTCCGGCAAACACGAATTGCAGGCGGCAGTCGAGGCGTGTCAGTCTCTGCCTTGCGAGCAGGTCCGTCTCGGAAAAGATCGAAGGAGAGACCGGCCCAAAGCCTCGCTCGTTTGGGTCGCCTACGTTCTACTGTTCCCCTCATCGATGCGGAAATCAAGTTGACGCTCGACTCTTCGAAGCACAGTACTTAGGGCCTGTAAGTATGTGCAGCGGGGGAAATCGTACGAGCGAATATAAGACCCTTGGGAGATGGAAGAGGAGTTTTTGAAGATGGTCCTTGCGAACCGAGGGTCGGAATCGTAAGAGGCGCGCGAGGAAGCTCTCGGAGTCGAGCATTCTTCAGCTAGGTCTTGTCGAACGCCCACCGGGCGCGTATCCTTCGTTGATGCAGCGATTCGTCCGCTGCAAAACAATGGTGTCCAAACGGATCGTAAGTAGCCGATGAGCGAACCACACGACGCGCCAAGCGGGTCCGACAGCGCTGCGGCCGGGCCGAATCCTCCCACCGGCGGCGAAACGCCCGCCCCCAATCACCCGCCAGGTGAACCACCCGGCAAGAAGCCGCGCCGTCCATCCAGGCGTCCGGTCCTGCGGTTTGTGGTGGGTCTGGCCATCCTCGTCGGCGGTTTCAACGCCGCGTTCATCCTCTGGTACTCAAAGGGGGAGCAATTCGCGGCGTACATGAACCTGAACGCGGACGTGAGTGCGGCTATTATTCGCATACTCGGGGACGGTGCCGAGGCCAAGGGGACGGAGATTGTGGGGGAGAGGTACACGATCAACCTCAAGCGAGGGTGTGACGCGCTGCAAGCGGCGGCGTTCTACGTCTTCGCCGTGCTTACTTCGCCGGTCGGACTCGTACTGCGGCGGCGACTGGTGGCGGTTGTCGTCGGTGCCGTCCTGTTGCTCGTGATCAACCTGATTCGAATCATAAGCTTGTACTATACGGGCGTCTTCTTTCCGACGTGGTTCGATATGATGCACGTGGACGTGTGGCAGGCCGTGTTCGTTTTCCTGCCCATAGTGCTCTGGCTGATCTGGCTTTTTCGGGCGATGCGACACTCGGCGAGACCCCATGCGCCCAGCTAGCGGAATCCTCCGTTTCACGCTCTGGCTGGCGCTCATTTATGGGCTGCTTGCGGCCCCGTGGCCCGGGGTCCAGGAGGCTTACTCCAAGGTCTACATGAGCGTCGGGAACTGGGCGTTCAAATCGTTCGGTTCCAAGGGCGAAGTGAAGTTCGCGCCACCGTCCAAGCCCAAGGGAAGGTCGGACATCGAGGTCATAACGAAGCTCCGCGGCGACCGGGTGGAGGGATGGAGCCCCCACAACACTCGCCTGATGGGCTATCTTCCCACCGTCGAAGTGATCGCCCTGATCCTGGCGACACCCATTCCCTGGCGCCGGCGATGGAAGTCGCTGGTGCTGGGTTTGATTCTGAGCCAGGCATTCGTCGCGGCGAGGGTTCTGCTTTGTCTCTTTCGGTGGTTCAGCTCCGATACTCCGTGGCAGTTGTTTCACCCGGGCCCGTTTTGGCGCGATGCCCTCTTTGGTACACACGAGATAGTGAACATCTCACCGACGTTGTCCTTCGTGGTGCCCGTCTTCATCTGGATCATCGTGACATTTCGCCGCGCAGATCTCGACGCGGCGATCGCCGAGATTCAGGGCGCGTTGCCTTCCGACCCTTCTGACTCTACCTGATTCGCACCGGCGACCTTCCACGAGTCATCGAGTTCGCCCCACCGCAGGGCACAGCATGTTCTCTGCTCGTGCTCCGGTGGAATCAGCGCGTCGCTCGACAAGGCCCTATAATCACACCGTATCGGGTCGGCGGATAAGTGTTCTTCCGATAATAGTTTAGTTCCGGTAGGAATACGCTGATCCGCTCCCGGTAGTTTGAGCTACCACGCTCGTTGTGATAGAATCGTTCGAGCACGAGGATCGGCGCGATGATGTCGTGCGCGGCCGGTCGGAATGTGCGTCGACTCTATGTCGACGGGGAAAGAGGCCCGAAGGGGAGGGGGGGAGCGTTGGTCAGCCACCGATTTTGCGCCACATGTCTGGCGTTCGTTGCGGTAGCGTGGGCGAACGGCGCCCGGGCGGCGTCGGTTGTCGACTTCGACACGGTCGCACCCGGTACACTCTACGGTGTTCTCGGTGACCACAGCCCCGGCGATCTCGTGCTGAGCCAGGGCGGTATCGACATGTTCGTGGAGAACTTCCTGTTCGAATCGACGCCGCTCTTCGTGCAGGCGGAGGTCGGTGGGCGGTTCGGCGAGTACTTCCCGACAGTTCCTCTCTCGCTCGACAACATCAGCGTACGATTCGACTTCGGCAACGCAGGGTTCGATATCGACGAGGTCACTTTCGCATTTCAGGAGTTCGGTGGCACGAGCAACTTCGCCGTGAACGGCGGCCCAATCATAGACCTGCCGCAGTTGGCGTTGTTGCCAAGCGACATCGCCTCGGGCGTGATTGCGTCGGTCGATGGGGGCGTTATCACGCTGACCGGCGACATCACCGAGTTCCTGATCGGGGGACAGGAGCTGGCGATCGACGACATCGCCGCCCTGCCGGAACCGACCACGATTATCCTACTCACCCTCGCGGCCATGTTCGCCCAACGTCGGCGCGTGGTCTGAACCAACGCCTCTGAGATCTGGCCGGGACTCCCGTGCCGCAATCTAGCAGGACAGGGCGGGCTTTGCCCGCCGCCGCTTCGAAGCACGTTGATGTTGGGCACGGGCCGACCAATGTCTTTCGCGTCAGCCCGGCTGGGGCAGCGTGCCCGGGTCCAGATCGGTATCGGGCTTGGGGTCGGTCTTGACGGGTCTGGCCATTTCGACACCGTTGTCCGCGGCGGCATCGTCGAGTAGATCGCTCACGCTAGTGCGCTCGAGCGACTCGCCGCGGATCAGGGCGTTGACCTCCTCGCCGGATACGGTCTCGAAGCTGAGCAGGGCCTCCGCGATCGCCTTAACCTTGTCACGGTTCTCGGTGATCGTTCGGGTGGCGTCCGCGTGGCCCGTGTCCAGGATTCGCTTTATCTCGGTGTCGATCTTCTCGGCCGTTTTGTCGGAGTGTTCCCGTACGTTCAGGTCGAACATGCCGTCCCGGCCCTCGTTGTCACCATAGTATACGAAGCCGGTGTCGTCACCCATGCCCCAATCGCGGACCATGTGGCGGGCGATTTCCGTAGCCTGCTTTATGTCCGCGGCTGCACCGCTGCTGATCTCGTCGAAGAAAACCTTCTCGGCGATGCGCCCGCCGAACATCACCCGCATGGTCGCCAGCAGATACCCCTTCGTATAGACCATGCGATCTCGCTCGGGCAGGGAGAACGTCGCTCCGCCGGAGGGCCCGCGCGGAATGATGCTGACCTTGTGAACCGGATCGGCATCCTTCTCCAGCGCCTGTATCAGAGCGTGGCCGGCCTCGTGATACGCGGTGATCTTGCGGTCCATTTCGTCGACGGTGGACCTCTTCTTGGCCCGACCCCAGCGGATCTTGTCGCGGGCCTCCTCGAGGTCTTCCTGCTCGACGAATTCCTTGTTGCGCATGGTGGCGATGAGGGCGGCTTCGTTCACGATCGCGGCCAGCTCCGCCCCGCTGAACATCGGCGTACCGCGGGCGCAGCGCCGAATGTCGACAGTCGGGCCGAGCTTGATCTTCCGCATATGTACCTTCAGGATCTCGTAGCGTCCCTGAAGGTCGGGCAAGGAGACGAACACCTGCCGATCGAATCGCCCGGGGCGAACCAAAGCGGGATCGAGCACGTCCGCCCTGTTCGTGGCTGCGATCACGATGATCTGAGAGTTCGTCTCGAACCCGTCCATCTCCACCAGGATGGCATTCAAGGTCTGCTCGCGCTCGTCGTGCCCGCCGCCGCCGAAGCTCGCTCCCCTGCGCCGTCCGACGGCGTCAATCTCGTCGAGGAAGATAATGCAGGGGGAGTTCTCCTTGGCCTGCTTGAACAGGTCACGGACGCGCGAGGCTCCCACTCCGACGAACATCTCGACAAAGTCCGATCCGCTGATGGAGAAGAAGGGGACATCCGCTTCACCGGCTATTGCCTTCGCCAGCAGCGTCTTTCCGCAGCCAGGCGCTCCCACGAGCAGGATGCCTCTGGGGATTCGCCCACCAAGCCGCTGGAACTTCTTCGGAGACCTGAGGAACTCGATGATTTCCTCGACTTCCTCCTTGGCCTCGTCAATGCCGGCGACGTCCGAGAAGGTTACGTTCGTGTGTTCCTTAGGGGTGATGCGATGGCGCGACCTTCCGAAGTTGCCGAGCATCCCGCCGGCGCCGCCCGATGCCCGCAACTGCCGGAAGATGAAGAACCAGATGAAGCCGAAGATCAGGATCCACGGCAACATGCTGATAAGCAGGAGGACGAACTGGTTCTGCCTTTCGTATTTGACGTCCCCGCCACCGTCGCGAACCGCGAGTATCAGCTCGTCAAGAAACTCCTTGTCTATGGCGTCGGGCGGATAGGGGACCCTGAACTGAAGGTTCGCGTTCGGCGATTCGCCCTGGGTGGGGCCCTTCTTGAGGCCCTCGATCGTCCCGTCCTCCTTGAGGACGATCGACTTGATGTCGTGGTTCTTCACGTGGGTGTCGAACTCGCTGATCGACATCGGCTCCGGCGTTCCGAGGGAGTTCTGGAGCAAGGCGACGAGGATCATTGCCAGCCCGAGGAGCACTAGCCAACTGACGACGTTGCGAGACATCTTCAGAGGGGGCCCGTCGGGTTTTTTCGGGTCGGGAGGTTGTTGAGGCGGTGATCCGTTGCCGTCCGCCATTAGTCGACTCCAGTTACGGTGAGACTTTCCAGGCGAGATCCCCGGCAGTCCCGAGGATCAAGGTCCCATACCCGACCATCCCACACCAAGGATGATAGCGGCGCTACCATCCGGATTCCATTGTCTCCACAATCTGCTCGGCCAGCCCGTCAAACGCCCGCGTCATGCCCTCGGTGAAGGTCTCGCCCACAGGTGGAATGTAGCTGGCTTGGTACACGAAACGCGGCCTGTCCACCAGGATTTCGCCGGAGCGCAGATCCTTGAATGAGTATCGAACCTCGACGGTCGACCCGATTTCACGTGGCAGATCCGTGTCGAAATCCTCGCCGAAAGTTCGATTCTCTACTCTGATGATCTCGCCCGTCAGAAGGGCGTCGGCTGTTTTGCGAGGCCCGATCCGATAGGGCGTATCCATCTCTATACGCTTAATGATCGATTCGGTCAGACGGAACTCCAACTCGCGTCGAAACTCCTTCGAATGGAACATCTCGACATGAACCGTCTGAATATCGGTCGGAAAAGGCCGCCGCGTCGAGTAACCGCAACCGGCAAGCACGCTCGGTCCGATCACGCTCAACAGGAGGATCCCGATCCGTCGCCGGGCCGTTTGCCTGGCGGGCGAGCTGTCCGGCGCGCAAGCGGTGTCGCCCCCGTGCTCGGCCGCCGCCGCTGCTACTCGCTCATACGACCAGCGTCTCGGAAACATGATCCGGTCCTTTCGGTGCAAATCACGGCTCCTCGATCCGAGGTGTCGCATTGTCCTTGTCCGCAGGTGACGGCAATGCCCCTAGCAGTTCCAGACGCGACCGCGCCTTCGCGGCGGCGAGCGTCTCGGGATACTCCCGGCGCACGGCTTCATAGTAGAAGACCGCCGAGCTCAAGTGATCGGTGCGTTCGTAGTACTCGCCGATCAGAGACTCCTTCTCTGCCCGCGCTTCGTGTATTGTGTCGAGAATCAACTCGACGCCCTCGCGCTCGGCGGCCGCGGGGTATCGGACACGGTAGTCGTTGTACCGCTCCTGGGCTTCGATCAGCGCAGCCTCGTCGAACTCCGCGCCGGCGAAGCTCGCCAGGGCGGACTCCGCAGCCCGGGCAAAGGCGTACTGCTGATACCGGCTCTGCGGATACTCACGAAGCAGCCTCGAGTAGTCGAGTTCCGCCAGGGCGTGGTCGCCGACCTTGAACTGGTGATCCGCCTTAACCTTGATAGCCAGCTCAGCCAGACGACTTTCAGGATGATCAGTCGAGATCTCGTCCAGGATTCGGTATGCCAGGTCCACGCCGGACAGCCTGAAGACGCCCCAGACCTTCCGCTTGGCGCCAGCGAGGAAGGCCTCGGCTACCTCGAACTCCAGACGCAGAGCGTCCGTGGTGAGTTCCATCCCACCGAATTCACCCAGAAACGTCTGGAGAACGTTGTGGGCCTTCTCGTAGTCCTTGCCGGCGACCAGCGTTTCCGCCTTGGCGATCAGACCGGCCGGATAGTGCGGGTCGCCCAGGCCGTACTTCTTGACGAATGCCTTGTGGGCAGCGAGCGCCTTGCGATACGCGCCATCCTTGGTCAGCTCCCGGATTGCGTGCAGATCTCCCTCGGCCGTACCGGGTTGAGGGCGGGGCTTCTCGACCCACTCCTTGCGGTCCGTGTCGTAAATCAGCGTGCGAATCCTCGCCGGTTGTGCGCGAGCCCCGATGCTGGCGGACGACGCAACCGCGATCGTCGCTGCCCAGAGAATTATGCGCCAACTTCTCGATCCGCTCATAGAGTTCAACTCCTACCGCCACAATTCATCGGTGCCGCGTTTGCCGCCTTCTGGTGGGTTCAGAACGGGACGGGATATACCACCGCCTGGCGGCTCGCGACCACCGCGCCGCCGGCCGCCGGGCCATTGTATCCCCGGTGACCGGAACTACGCAAATGAGCGGCAACTTCCCCGTGGCGATCCTCGCCGCCGCAGAACGCACCGGTCCGCCTCGCGGCCCGGCGTTGTCCCGGTCGACCACTCGCTGTAGATTGGTCATGATCTACGGGACCCGCTTCCCCACGTGGATGTGTCGATACTTGTTGGATGCCCAACCTTGAGAGCCGTCACCTTCCGAGACACGCTGGAGTACCACGGGGACTATCCCGATCCCACGCCGGCTGAGGGAGAGTGCCTGATCAGCGTCCGTCTCGCCGGCATATGCTCGACCGATCTGGCAATCACCGAAGGTTACATGAACTTCGGCGGCGTTCTCGGCCACGAGCTGGTCGGCACGGTGGTCGAGGGTTCCTCATCGTGGAAGGGCAAGCGGGTCGTCTGCGAGGTCAACTGCGTTTGCCGCACGTGTGAGATGTGCCAGGGCGGACTTGCCAGCCACTGCCTCAACCGCACGGTGATCGGGATCGAGGGGCGTGACGGCGGCTTCGCCGATCTGCTTGCCGTACCCGAGCGCAACCTGCACGCCGTGCCCGATGTCGTTTCGGATGAGGAAGCCGTCTTCGTCGAACCGCTCGCCGCCGCGTACCAGGTGCTCACTCAGCACCCGGTCGACTCGCGAATGACGGTTACCGTGATCGGACCCGGGAGGCTGGGGTTGCTCGTCGCCCAGGTGCTCGCCGAGACCGGGTGTAAGCTCACCGTCGTCGGCCGGAATCCAAAGAAGCTGTTGCTGTGTGAGAAGAAAGGCGTTCAGGCGATTCACCTCGACGACCTGGTGCCCAGACGCGATCGTGACGTCGTGGTCGAGTGCAGCGGCTCGCCGCAGGGCCTCGAGATCGCCATGCAGCTCGTTCGCCCGCGCGGTACGATCGTGCTCAAGAGCACATGCGCCGGACCCGGGAGTCTCAATCTAGCCCCGATTGTAATCGGCGAAGTGACACTGCTTGGCAGCCGATGCGGCCCGTTCGTCGAGGCCCTAAACGCCCTCGCTCGCCAGGCGGTCGACGTGCGCTCGATGATCTCGCGAACCTTTTCCGTCGAGCAGGCGGTCGAGGCCTTCGCGGCTGCCCGAGACTCCGAAAACGTGAAGGTCCTGCTCAAGATCAATCCGGCGTAGGAGTGAAGCCTGCAGACGCGGCATATGTAGACGCGGTATCTGTGGGACAGACTTTCCAGCCTGTCAAAGCCAATCGTGTAGCGTCGCCCCTTCGCGCGAACCTCCCCGCCGCGTCGAAACCACGTAGAGTGTACAACATCCACTCCGCCGCGCCGAGACTTCGTAGTGTGGGCACCGCCCACTCGACCTGGTCCGTGAAGAGGCTGCACAAGCGACCGTATTCTATCCATTCCCCCCCCTCGGTGCGTACGGGTGAGGCGCCAACGCACCGTTCCCGTCCGGCGGAGACCGGGGACGCGCGATGTTGGGTTTGCTTGGGTTCGGTTATTCAAGGACAACCGCTTTCTCGATAGCGCCAGGACCGAAAGTTGGGTTCGTTTCGCAACCTTTTCTTGGGTGCCGGACTCGTTCTCGCCCCAAATCCCCCGCTCTCAGCGCGCACACGGCAATACAACGCCTCCGGTAATCGGGATAGTCAGGTTTGGAAGCAGGCGCTTGGTAAATACTGTTCCACTCCGCCGGTGTCGGGTTCCACATGCCCGGCCATCCGTCCCCGACCCTGGCTTCGCAAGGATGGGGCACCCGCGCGCGAGTGTTCGCCGTTCGTCGACGCAGGACACCGCCGATCCCCCCGCCGCGTCGAAAGTATGTAGCGCCACCCCTCGCGGGTGGCGAAGAGTGGAATCGCGTAGGGTGGGCACCGCCCACCCCGGCGTACTGTTGCTTGAACGCCGGTTTGATGTTCTAATCGCCGTCGAAACCACGAACCAAGGACACAGGCACAATGCCGGACACCGCACAAGAACGGCAGTACAACACGATCACGAAAGACCAACTTGCCGAGCATCTGGCCCGTCACGCGAAGTTCCTAAGCGGCGACACGAAACAAGGACGGTGCCTCGAGTTGGAAGGTCTCGACCTGACCGGGCATGCCCTTGAGGGCGCCGCGCTTGAGAAGGGCATCTTCAACAAGGTCAAGCTTTGTGGGAAGCACTTCCGGGACACGTCGTTGGCCAACTGCAAGTTCAACGAGTGCGATCTGACCGGTGCCACCTTTGAGAATGTTGACTTATCCGGGGTGCAATTCAGGATCGGTACGATACTGGACCGTGCGACTTTCCGCACGAACCAGCTCGCCGGCGCGCGCTTTGACGGTACAGAGATGAGCTATACCGCCTTCCGCGATTGTACCTTTCCTATTACCGGGCCTGAGACCATCTCATTCATCCGATGCCGGGGAACGAAAACGGACTTCCACCGTGCAGACCTTACCAACGTGCGATTCCAAACGGTTGAGTTCTTCAGGGCGGATTTCTCCGGGGCCAAGCTATTCAAAGCCGTCTTTAACGAGAACTCGCTATTGGAGCAGGCCAACTTCCAGCGAGCGTCCCTTATCGAGCTGCACGTGTACAACAGCGAGGTTCTGGCGTCTGACTTCTCCCGTGCAGATCTGACAAATACGACGTTCAGTGCAACCGATTGCACAGGTACAAGTTTCAAGCACGCTCAATGGCGACGTGCCTCTCTTGAGACGGTCACCGTCGATGGGGCGGATTTCGCGGGCGGGCTGAATCTGCATGGTCGCCACAGCGCGACGTTCACCGGTATCATCGGTGCAGAAAGAGCGCGTTACGCTGCCAGACTAGACGTGTGCTCTTGGGCGATCGTCAGGTGGCTTGGCTCGGTCCCGCTCTTTGGCGTGTCCTACATAGCGATCGTGGCCATTTGGCTCTGGGCGAGCTTGGCCGAATGGTACAACAGACAGGTAGTCGCCCTGCACGCAGATTTCGCTGTGTCCCAGAATATCCCGTGGATTGACCATCTCGTGGAGCTGCCCACTTCGCGTGAAACGGGTTTGTTGCTCTTGGCTATCATGGTACTCGCCACCGGCGCAACCATCTACCGATTCGCGTGTCCGAAGATCATTCAGGAAAACACTGATACCCGCTGGGAGTATGATCTTCATCGCGAGGTCATCGAGTACAAGATCCAATCGAACCGGCGCACGTTCTGGCGTTGGACCAGTGCAGTGTGCTACTTCCTCGGTGGCGGCTGGGTGATACTGCATCTCGGGGCAAGAGTGCTCGGGGCGTTGCGCTTCCTGCTCTCGATCTGAGTGTCCCGCGTATTTCCGCACGCCGAAGCGTGTGCCTCGTCGGGCCCCTACCGCAAATCAAACGCGCTATTATCATCCGCCTGGCCGAACCAGCCGATGTTGAAGCGGTCCGGGTCGCCGGCGTAGAAACCGCTTGACCAGGTGAACGTGCGCGACTCGCGGCTTACGTGGCTGTCGCACCAGGCGACGTTGGCTGTCTTGTTGTGGCGAAAGTGAATCGACGGATCGGCCCGGCTTCCGAACTGCGGGTGAAAGCGCGGCTCGGCGAAGCTGTACTCGATCAGCATGTCCCTGGCGAACGCGGCGTCGGTGAACATGACCGTATCAGCCGGTCGCTTTACCCGGTCGGCCCAGGCTCCGCGAAGATCGCTGGCTACGATAGCCCGCCCGTTCTCCTTGGCGATCGTCTCGACGCCTATGTACGCGTTGTTGTACCCGTACCCCCCGTTGCCGGCCTCGAACCCAATCGCCTCCGGAGAAAACGATGGACATGCCCGAACGGCCTCGTCCTCACCTAAGTGCGGCACCAGCGGCCCGCGCGATGACTCGAACGGCTCGTTTATCGCGTCGCGTTCGCCGTGCCATCTGTGCAGATTCTCCAAGAACTGTGACGCTCCCGGCACATAAACACCGCGCGACTCCTGGGCATAGTAC